>CAZSZQ010000040.1:0-13317 GCA_964610475.1 uncultured Desulfatiglans sp. | reverse complement strand
GTCGTTAATATGGCTTCTGCTCTTTTTTTTACCATTTCACCATCTGAATTTCCATATGCCGTTACTCAGTTTTCTGAGCTTTACATAAAGTCTCAAATAAATATCTGGTTTTTTCTGCCATTTATTCTGGGGATGGCTCTTTTGCTTATGCCTGACCCTTTTGCCCCAAAACCGGCACTTGTATTGCTGACACTTGTTTATTCCATTATTTTCGGTTCGTTACGTTATATTATTTTTCTATTTATTGTCTGCAGGTTCTCGATAATTTATATGCCTTTATTATTTTTCGCCTTTGGACCTCTGATTGATTTCGTATATTTGGTTGGAATTTACAGCTATTATACTTCAAGAGTTGCCAGAAATCTAAGAGAGAACAGGATGGTTTGGAAATGGTCCTTCTAATTGCTAAAATATATATCGTTTTCACGGTCATCATCCTGCTGATATACACTGTCCGCCATTATCTGTTTACCTTGAACAGGCTTTTTTCTGAACAACGCATTTATTACCAGGACATCATTGATACTGACTTGAAAAAGATTTCCGTACTGATTCCTATGCATAACGAGGAAAAGGTCGCCGGACAGATACTGGAATTGCTTGTATCAGGAACCGATTCCTATGATTACAGAACAATAGATCCTAATAAAATACTGGATTTGCTGATATCAGCCGACTATCCCAATGAGAAACTTGAAATTATTCCAATAAATGATTTTTCTTCTGACATGACACGTGAGATTCTTGATGAATACGCCAGACGTTATGCCTTTGTAAAGCCCATACACAGGTATGAAGGTGATCCGGGGAAACCCGCTGCCCTTAATGAAGCAATAAAACTGGCAAGCGGCGAGATCATTATTGTTTTTGATGCGGATTATCTCCCTCCAAAAGGTATCCTTAAGGACATTGCGGTATGTTTCAATGATCCGGAGATAGGTGCCGTTATGGGGCGGGTAGTCCCGGTCAATACCAGGACGAATCTACTGACCCGTATGCTTGATCTGGAAAGATCCGGAGGATATCAGGTTGATCAGCAGGCCAGATACAACCTGAAACTTACTCCTCAATATGGAGGAACAGTCGGAGGTTTTCGCAAGGATCTGATCAGGTCTCTTGGAAGTTTTGATACAAAAATTCTTGCTGAAGATACTGAATTAACATTCCGTTTGCTTATTAACGGATGGAAGGTCACATATGCAAATCGTGCCGAGTGTTATGAAGAGGTGCCTGAAACATGGGACGTCAGGGCGCGTCAAATAAGCCGCTGGTCGCGTGGGCACAATCAGGTTATGTTTAAGTATCTGTGGCCGCTTCTAATATCCAACCATTTGTCAATAAAGGAGAAGATAGATGGTTTACTTCTACTTTTTGTTTATGCTGTACCCCTGATTCTGCTTCTGGCATTTTTTGACTTATTGGCGCTTTTCTTTATTGGTGAGATGAATATTGTTTCCGGTGTTGCTGCTCTTATTTTTGTAGGGGCCTATAATACCTTTGGAAATTTTGCACCTTTTTTTCAAATCGGTGTTGCGTCTCTTCTTGACAATACCACAAAGAGGGTATTACTTCTGCCATTGTTATTATTTAACTATTTTTTTAACACATGGTTTATAGCAACAGGATTTTTGGGCGCAATTATAGACAAGATAACAGGCCGTAAATTAAAATGGGTAAAGACCATAAGATTCAGGCAGACAAATAACGGGATGCCCGAGTCTTTAATGAATATTAATGGATCAAACAAAAAACAGTGATAGTTAGATCATGATAATCTCTATAATAATTATATCTTTCTTATTGTTATTTCTTCTTCCGTTTATCCCCGGATTAATTGAGATTGCGAAAAAAGAAGATGCCGAACCTCTGCCTATTGCCATGGATTATATCAGGCACCCACGCTATTTCGCAAAGTCATTCAAGCAGATTCTCGACCAGGCAACAAATGGTTTCACTTTAGGCCATGGCATTCATAAAGTTAAACTCTCTAAAGAGGAGACTCTGGAAATTTGTCCGTCGCTGGTTATCCGCGATACTGAGGAGATCAATCATCTCCTTTATATCCAGGGGAACCTTGTATCAGGCTCCGACGTTCATTTGAACAAGGAGGTTCATTCTACTGATAATGCTTTAATAGGGCGCAATAATATCATTCAGGCGCTGAGTACAGACGGAGATGCTCAAATTTCAGATGGGGTCCGGTTCAGGCGCTGGCTGGATGCCGAGGGAGATATTATTATTAAAGAAAATTGTAATCTGGGCATAAGCGCTTCATCTGCTAAAATAATTTATTTAACTGATAACTGTGTTTTTAGAAGACTTTTCGGGAGACCAATAATCACGGGCAATCCCATGGCGACATGTAAAACACCTGTTGAGATATCGCGGTTGCCAGTAATATTATTGCGAAGCATATCAACATTTAAACGCAAAAAAGATAAAATGATACCTCCTGAAACTATAGAACACAGCAATGTTGTATTCATTAATGATGTCCAGATTGGACATGGGTCAATATTCAGAGGCAATATAAAATCTTACGGCAGAATAATTCTCGAGTCGGATGTAACTGTCTGCGGGAATATTATATCGGATGGAGATATCATTATTGGGCGGAATTCAAAAATTGGGGGACATGTCTTTTCTCAGACATCGATCCATATATCCGAAGGCTCATGTATAAGCCGCCCGGATAAGATTAAATCTATCATTGCCAAGAAAGCTATCCATATTGAAAATCAAGTAATAATATATGGATATGTGACAACGGAAGGGATCGGATCTACTGGACAAAAAAAATAGATTTCCCTTCTGATTTTTTTCTTTAATGTATGAAGTGAGAGGTTTTTCCTATTCAACTATACATTGAACATGAAAAATGACTCTAAATTATAAAAAGGGTAATAAATTGTTAGATTTTAGAAAATATCTACTCTCTCTGATTATTTTAACAGGGTTTTTACTTTTCATTAATAATTATGTTTCCGCCAGTGCAGGAGAAAAGAAAACCCACCGTATCGAATCCTCCTTCTCCTACGAACATTTGACGCCCAACGCCATTTATGGAGAATGGAAAACTATTAATGTATCATATTTCTCAACGCCCTCTGACGGCTTTACATATTTTCTCCAGAGTTCCTTATACAACCGTCCGGAAGATGACGGCCTGACCGGAACAATAGGAGCCTATAAAGATTGGAACAGGTCTCTTTACACTTACTCAGCTGTTACAATTGGTAGTAATACCACGTTCCTCCCCGAACTCCGGGTTGACCATGATTTTAATTTTAAGCTGGGGGCAAAAAAAAATCTTATTCTTACAATCGGAGGTACATATATAGATTATTTCTCGGATCACAGTGATATTATCTTCTCAGTAGGGCCTACCTATTACTGGAAAAAATGGATTTTTCAATACCGATATTTCCATAATCAGAGTGATCCCGGTTCTGTCAGCTCATACTCCCAGCTTATAAATGCAGGATATGGTGAAGAAGGACACCATTGGACCTGGCTGTCATATTCATTTGGAAATCAGGCCTATCTTGCCACATATCTTGTTTTACCTGAGGAGGTAAACCGGGATTCATTTGAATTGAACCTTAGACATAGACACTGGCTGACTAAGCATTATGGCATTTTCGGGAACATGAGTTATTTCGAACTTGACAAAGGTTATGATAAAATCGGTTTTGCATTAGGTTTTTTTTACGAGTTTTAGATGATCATATTATATCATCTTTAATAACTGAAAATATCCTCACCAGACACTAAATTTTTTAAAAATGCAGTTTTTTTGATTCGCATTTAGCCAGGTTCATATAAACCAGCATTTTTCTTAATAGCATTTCTTTTTTCAAGAGAATTTTTAAAACTTCCATTGACTGATATGAAGCAATGACAGCGGGTGTTACAGCAGGCACTCCAAATATTGCCACAGGATTTTTTTCAGGGCCTGTAGAAGCACTTTTTTTACTGTAAATTTTTTCTATTCCTTCATCGTCTGGAAAAATTGTCATAATTTGGCCTTCGAATCCGGCAACAGCACCATGTATGAGTGGAATGTGGAGTTTTTTTGAAATACCTTCAAGTATAAATCTATCTGGGACATTATCCAGTGCATCAACTATTACTTCTGATCCCGCTAAAGCAGTCTCAGCATTTGAGTTGTCCAAGCAGTACTGAAAGGCAGTAATGTTAATTGCCGGATTAATTTTATTCACTACCTTCTGTGCTGTCTCTGACTTTGATTTTCCTATCACATCAATATCGCATAATGCCTGGCGGTTAAGATTTGTTTCATCGAATACATCATGATCTATTACAACCATGTTACCAATCCCAAGCCTGGCCAGTAAAATAACAACCTGCCCTCCAAGACCGCCCGATCCTATTACGCTAACCCTTGACTCGTGGAGTTTAAGCTGCTCAAAAACAGATATTGATTCAAGATTTCTGATATAACGGTAAGGTAAAATGCCTTTTTTAAGTGCAGTCTCATAAATAATATACATGCTTACATTATGTTTTACTGCAATATCAACTGCCTGTTGATCCTTGAGAACTGTCCTCACGCCCACTGCATGGTCCGTAATTGTGACAGACTGTTGAATGATTTCTTTTTCTATATTATCTATTATTTCTGTAGCCATTGTTTTATAAATATGTCTTTTTAAGAAAATCAAGCATAGCCTGACACAAAGGTGATGCGATCCTTCTTTTATCCCTGATAAGGTAAAAAGATCTGGTCATCTGGGGCATCCCCTTTATCTTAACAGTCTTAAGGATACCAGCCGCAATTTCGGTTTCAACAGCCCTTACTGATAATATTGAAACCCCATAGTCTGCCTTGATTCCTTCTTTAATTGCAGTGGATGTACCAAGCCTTGCTACAAGTTTGAGGTCTTCAATTCCTTTCTTCGTATATGATTTTAGATAGTCCTCTATAATCTTTAAAGTTCCCGACCCTGACTCCCTTATAATAAACGGCTCCTCATATAATTCCTGTATCGAAATACTGTTCTTGTTTACCCATCTATGTTTTGTGTTAACTACCAGGACAAGTTCATCCTTCCAGATATTATAACTGACCAGTTCTTTATTAAGACTTTTTGCTCCTATTACGCCAAGTTCCAGGCGGCCATTCAGAATCAGATCTTCTATCTCACGGCTTCCCGCGACAGTCAATACGATAGAAATGAAAGGGTATTTTTTATAAAATTTACCAATTAATTGTGGAAGGATGTATTCTCCCGGTATTGTGCTTCCGCCAAGAAGGATCTCGCCCTGCCAGAGTCCAAGAAACTTTTCCATTTCAAGTATGGCTGTCTTTTTCATGTCAAGCAAAATAACTGCATGCTTATAAAGCAGTTCCCCGGCTTTGGTAGGAATGATCTGCCGGCCCATCCGGTTTAGAAGTATTACTCCAACTGATCTTTCAAGATTGGCGATTCTTTCACTGACTGATGCCTGAGCAAGAAAAACTACATCTGCTGCTTTTGAAAAACTCTTAAGATCAACTACTTTGCAGAATATCTCGAGTTGGCGTAGATCAAAATCTATATTTGGCATGTATCATCTTCTTTTTTGCATTAAAATTTTTGATAGCTTTAATCGGAATTACTTATAACTCGAAATGTAATCAAAATTTTAATATAATACAAGGGCCTTTTTCAACCGGTATTGGCAAAATACATAAATCATTATGTTGAAATAATCCACAGGGGATAAAAATGGAATCTAAAATATAGGTAATTCGATTTGAAAAATTAAATAATTCTCTTGTCTTTTTCAGTGAGCACTGCTTCCTGTTTCATGAGTCGCGCACCTCTATAGAATTCTAAGGTAATTTTTTGCCCCACCTTTTTCTTGTTAAGGATGTTTATAAATCTTTTCGTATCTGTGATCTTCTCATTATCAATGGCAATTATTATATCTCCGCCTATCATAAGCTGCATGCCTCCAATTATCACATATTTTTCCCCTCCTTTAAGCCCAGCCTGATCTGCAGGACTTCCAGGAAACACATTCTGCAACAGAAGACCATAACCAACCGGTAGCCTGAGCATATAGGCGAGCTGTTCGTCAAGGGTGACACTTTCTATGCCTAGCCATGGACGAAGCAAATGACCGGAGGATATTAATTGTGCAGCCACCTCTTTTGCCCTGTTTATAGGTATTGTAAATCCTATCCCTTGATTACCTCCTGACAAGCTGAATATAGCAGTATTAATACCAATAACCTCACCATTTGAATTGAGGAGGGGACCACCTGAATTGCCTGGGTTAATTGCTGCGTCTGTCTGTATTATTTCATCAATCTCGATCCCTTCAGAGGTCTCTATTGATCTGCCAAGGGCGCTTACTATCCCGGTAGTAAGGGTATGAGACAGGCCAAATGGATTGCCAATTGCTATTGCCTTCTGTCCAACCCGGATTTTATCAGAATCACCAAGAGGTGCGGTAACATTCACCTTCTCAGCAGGAATTTTTAACACGGCAATATCTGAATAGAGATCACGCCCAACAAGATCGGCAGATAATTTTTCTCCATTGGCAAGGGTGACCCTGATTTCCTGGGCCTTTTCTACAACATGGCTGTTTGTCAGGATATAACCCCTGCGGTCTATAATAAACCCTGAACCCTGGCCTTCCATCGGGGTAATCTGCCTGAAAAAATTTACACTCAGGGTAACTGTAGAGATATTCACAACCGCAGGATGACACTCTTCGAATACCCTTATGTTTATTTCTTCATCTTTAGAGAGTATGACGGGCCGGTTTTCAGCTGCTTTTGATTGCTCATTAAAATCAAGGGTTTCAGCAGCATGCCTTAATCCCGCATATGTAATAAGGTTATCCTTTTTTACCCATAAAAAAACGATTAATAGGATGATAACCAGGATAATCTGCTTTAATATTCTTTTATCCATATATTGCCCCGCCTATGTCAGATATTTGATATAACGGTATCAATGTAAATTCTCTGTCTTTTTAAGTCAAGTAAACAACAGGATCAAATCGCCTGAATTATTCACCATTCCCCCCGGAATGGAATGAATGACATTGACATATTTGATATGCTGTTTTATGGAATTACCATTATTCCATTCATATGATTAATTATTACGTAAATTCTGGATATAAAGAAGTAATATACACAGAGATTATGGGGGCAAATAATGTCAGGAAATATAAAGAGGTTTTTAATCTTAGTATTTATGCCGATTATATATTGTTTTTTTACGGCTGCGGTTTCTTCTGAGGATGCGAACACAGAGGTATTCACCCTTGAGAAAAGCATTAAAGAGGCTATAGATAAAAACTGGGGGGTAAAAACAAAGGAGCAGCAGATAGAAGAGGCGCAGTATGGCAAGAAAAAAGCGAGGGCAGACCTGTTGCCAAGGTTCAGTACCTCATATAATTACAGGCGTGAAGGGGAAGTTAATACATGGGATATGCAATCACCGGAAGACCCTAATACCACGATCTCTGTGCCTCTTGGTTCACAAGACAATTACCAGTGGCAGGGGACAATAACCCAACCCATTTTCACAGGGTTTGCACTTACAAGCGCTTATGAACTGGCAAAACTCGGGATAGACCTCAGCAATATGGAGCTTGAGATAGAAAAACTTGATATAGCCTTGAAGACCAAAGAGGCATTTTTCAATATCCTTAAGGCAGATAAGGCGGTTCTGGTAGCTCAAAGTGCAGTGGAGTCGCTTCAGGAACATCTCAAGGTAGCACAGAATTTTTATGATGTGGGGATGATCCCGGTAAATGATCTCCTGAAGGCAGAGGTGGAGCTGGCCAATTCCGAACAGAACCTGATAAAGGCCCAGAACGGTGCAAACCTGGCAAGGGCCTCTTTCAATATTATCCTTACAAGGCCGATAAACACCCCTGTTGAGGTGCAGGATATAAAGGATTACACCATTGAACCCGTTGATTTTGAAAGGTTCTATGATCAGGCCCTTACAAAACGGCCTGAGATAAGGTCTGTTGATATTAATGATCAGCAGATAGACCAGCAGATAAAACTGGCTAAAAGCAAATATTACCCTGAGGTCTCCCTCACATATAATTATACAAAATCAGGCGATTCACCATCCGTGAGCGGATCGTCCGCTCTTCTTGATACCAATAGCTGGCAGGCAATAGCGAATCTGTCATGGAATTTATGGAATTGGGGCAGTGATCACTACTCGGTACGTCAGAAGGAATTAAATAAACAGCAGCTTATTAACACAAGAAGGTCAATAGAAGACGGGATTAAGCTTGAGATCAAAAATGCAGTCCTGAATCTTGAAGAGACAGAAAAAAGGATACCCGCTGCCAAAAAGGCTGTTGGACAGGGTGAGGAAAACCTGAGGGTTAGTAATGAACGGTACAAGGCACAGGTAACAACCTCAACGGAAGTCCTGGATGCTCAGGCCCTTTTGACCCAGGCAAGGAGCAACTATTACAGCGCCCTGTATGATCATCATCTCGCAAAAGCGGCCTTGTTAAGGGCGCTGGGAGAATATTAGTTTAAAACATGATCCAGATATTCAGAATATCAAAGAGCTATGGGACTAATAAAGCCCTCGAAGATATAAATCTTCGTATACGTAAAGGAGAGTTTGTCTTTATTACAGGCCCCAGCGGTGCTGGCAAGACAACTCTCCTTAAACTGATAATAGGTGCCGATACTCCAACAAGCGGACAGATCCTTATTAATAATATTAATCTTGCCCGTATCAGGAGAAAGAACCTTGATCTTTTAAGGAGAAAGATCGGATTTGTATTTCAGGATTTCAAATTATTGAACAGTAAAACTGTATATCAGAACGTGGCACTTGCTCTTGAAGTAACAGGTGAGCGCCCTGCGGTTATCCGGAAAAAAACCCATCAGGCATTGAAGTCGCTGGGGCTGGCAAATAAGGAAAAAGCCTTTCCTCTTCAGTTATCGGGTGGCGAACAGCAAAGGGTTGCTATAGCAAGGGCTATTATTAATAACCCTCTGATCCTTGTTGCAGATGAGCCGACTGGTAATCTTGATCCTGATATTACCAAAGATATCATGCTGCTTTTTAGGACAATAAACATGAATGGGACCACCGTTGTAATCGCAACACACAGCAGAGAGTTGCTTGAGAACACCGGACAGCGTATAGTCGCGCTCAAGCATGGTCAGGTAGTTGAAGAGATAAAGTAAATGAAATTCAGACTCTGTATATACTTTATTAAAACAGCCTTTACTAATATTATCAATAATCGTCTTATTCATATGATCAGCATCGGGACGATTACAATCTCAATGCTTCTCTTTGGCTCTTTTCTACTTTTATCTGTGAATATCAATAACTGGTTAATGGACTGGGGCGAATCCCTTTCAATGTCTGTCTATATAAAAGACGGTCTGGATGAAAGTGGAAAAGAAACGATCGAATCAGCTTTAGCCGGCTTGAAAGGAGCAGAAATCAAGGGATTCATCACAAAGGAACAGGCGTTAAAAAATCTTAAACTTAGTCTTGGTAAACATGCCGGACTACTTGATGGTTTAAAGGATAATCCGCTCCCTGCATCTTATGAATTAGTGTTTCATGAAACAGAAGAATACAAATTATACCCTGAAAAGATTCAGTCTGATATTGAAAAGATAGATGGAGTAGATGAGGTGCAATACAGTGAGCAATGGGTTGAACGTTTTCGCGGCATAATGAATGTTATCAGGATTATTGGACTTATAGTAGGCGGATGCCTTTGTATAGCAGTACTTTTTATAACAACTAATACAATAAAGCTTACAATTTATTCCAGGCGTGAAGAGATCGATATATATAAGCTTGTTGGCGCTACAGACTGGTTTGTAAAATTACCATATCTGATTGAAGGTGCTGTCCAGGGTTTATTTGGTGGAGTCCTTTCATTTATCGTCCTTTTAGTCTTTTATTCGGTTTTTTCAGTAAAAACAATTCAGGTGTTCGGACTTCCCTTAATTGATTTTACCTTTTTTTCACCTGAACGCTCTATATTTATTATTTTACTCAGTATACTACTTGGGTTTATTGGAGGTTTGATTGCTATAGGTCGTTTTTTCAGGCAGTAGCAGAGGGCTGCTGCAAAATCTGGGTTTAATTAACCGGGCAGTAAAGATGTTTTTTTCAGGTAAAATAATTGTAATACAAATTTCATTTGCACTCATTTTTTTGTTTCCTGCCGTTATACTGGCCTATAAACAAACGGAAGCGGAAATTAAAAAAAAGCAGATTGAACAAATTGAAACAGACCTTATCCGGGAAAAGGAGAAGTTCATCAGATTTGACATAAAGGAAAAGGATATCCTTGAGCAGCTTTCATTGATTGAAAAGGAGATTGAGGGGAAAAAGGAAGTTCTCGAAAGAATAGAAGACAGGATTGTAGACAGAACAAAAGAGCTGGAAATTAACAGAAAAAAACTGGATGAAATCGATTCCTCTTTAAAACATTTAGAGATATCACTGTCAGAGAGGCTGATTGTTTTTTACAAAAACGCAAAAAGGGGGTATATGAAGGTTCTCCTCTCAACAGATGACCTTGATGCATTAAACCATTATATGAAGTATTTGAGGATTATCCTTGATAGAGATATAAATATGATGAGAGAACTGGATAATAAAAAGACCGATTATAACCGGCATTTCTCTGTTATTGAGGAACAGCTGGAAGCTATAGCGCACCTTGAAGAAACAGAAAATAAAAATTTGACTGAATTAAAAGAGGCACTTGAGAAGGAAGTACTTCTGCTTGTCAGGATTCACGATGAAAAGGAGTTTTATGAAGTCGCAGTTAAGGAACTGCAGTCAGCAGCCGATTTTTTAAAGGAGACTATCTTAAATCTTGAGGCCAGCACAAAAAAGGGCAAGGCTTCCCTGCCGGGAGGCTTTGGCAATTCAAAGGGGAAACTTCTTTATCCTCTGAAAGGCAGGATAATAAAAAATACAGAAAAAATCGGACAGAGGTCATTTGATAAAAAGAAGGGGATATATATCAAAGGGCCCCTGGGTTCTGCGGTAAAAGCCATTTATTCAGGCAGGGTTGATTACTCCGGTGTACTAAAAGGTTATGGACAGGTCATTATTATCAATCATGGCGAGAGATATTTCACAATTTATGCACACCTTGGTGAAAGAAAAAAGTCTGAGGGAGAGACTGTATTACCTGGAGACGTTATAGGTTATGTAGGTGAAGCCGGTTTGACAATAGATTCTGCTTTATATTTTGAAATAAGAAAAGGAGAAGAAAATCTTAATCCTTTGAAGTGGTTAAAAGTTAATTGACCTTTTTTCCGTTAGTGGAGTAAAATATTTTTTATGTTTTGAAATTAATAGGAGCATATTATGCAGTTTCCACAAAAAAGAATGTTCACAAGCACACTTACAGCATCCCTCATGATAATGGGTTTTCTATTTATCTATGGGAAAATTGGTGATGTAAGTGCAAATACCGATGACATTTACAGGAATATTGAGCTATTCACGGAGGTACTGCGGCAGGTGGAAGAGAATTATGTTGAGCCGCAGGATACTAAAAAATTAATCGATGGCGCAATTAAAGGCATGATGCAGAGCCTGGACCCCCACTCCACTTACATGACAAAGGAAGAATATGATGATCTCCGTGTTGAAACCCAGGGAAGTTTTACCGGAGTTGGTATGCAGATTACTGTAAGAGATAATGTCCTCACAGTAATAGCACCTATCGAAGATACACCTGCTTTCAAAGCCGGAATAAAAGCAGGAGACAAGATACTAAAGATCGATGAAAAGACAACTCTCGACATGACTTCAACAGAAGCGGTAAAGTTGATCAGGGGTCCCAAAGGAAGCACTGTAAAAATTACAGTCAGCCGCAAAGGGGTTGATAAACCTCTTGTCTTTAACATTATGAGGGATGTGATTCCTTTACAGAGTGTAAGGGGATATAGACTTATGCATGATATCGGCTATATACGAGTAACGAATTTTCAGGGGAATACAACTGATGAAGTACTGATTGCCCTTGACAAGCTTGAAAAAGAAAGCCCTGTTAAAGGTATTATACTTGACTTGAGGGATAATCCCGGGGGCTTACTTACCCAGGCAATAGGTGTTTCAGATATTTTTCTTGATTCAGGAATAATAGTCAGTACAAAAGGAAGAATAAGTGAACAGGACATAATTGAATCAGCTACTAAAAATTCTACCGACAGGACCTATCCTATGGTAGTTGTAGTCAGTGGCGGAAGTGCAAGCGCATCAGAGATCGTGGCAGGAGCCTTGCAGGATAATAAAAGGGCTTTAATACTGGGAACCCGGACATTTGGAAAAGGATCTGTTCAAACTGTCGTACCATTATCAGACGGATCCGGGATGCGACTTACAACCGCTCGATATTATACTCCAAGCGGAACGTCTATTCAGGTAAGCGGGATAGCCCCGGATATTGAGCTTGAATATGCCCCCTCGCCGGAAAAAGATGAGGAAGAAGATTTGCCAGCCCTGCTGAGAGAAGAAGATCTCGATAATCATATGGCAAATGAAAATATTGATCAAAAAAAAGTTCCAGCTGATATAGAGGTCGCTCCGGCTCCGGACGAAATAAACAAGAAAACAGAAAAAAATCTTGAGAAAAAAAAGGAAGAAGCTCCGGATGAAGACATAAAGGATCAGGACTCTACAGACACGGAAGAAGAAAAGGACATAGATACCTTGTATATGGAACGCCTCAACAAAGACAATCAAATCAATATGGCGATACAGGTTTTGAAATCATGGAATGTGATCCATCATATAAAAACAGGAGTCCCATCTGATAAAATATAGATTGTCTTTACCTTAAATATGAAAAGGAAAAAGAAAAACAGGTCTGCTACTGTACTGGTTATTATTGCTTTTTGCATTCTGTGCATAACAGCCGCAGGACTTTATATTTTTCTGATAAAGCCTTCTGCCAGGGCTTTAAAACCCGTATTTGAAGAATATTATTTTTCATCAAACAAATTTAACAAAATAATCCGCGAAGTTGACAACCTGATTTATGAATCACTCTATGATGAAGGTATGAGTGAAGAAGATATTTTTTTCTCTGAAGTCATTCACATGCATGAAAATGATCTGGACTGGGATTTTACTGAACTGACAGTCCGGCTAAAAAATCCTGATTCCATAAACAGACTAGCTAATAATATCTCACAAAAAATAGCTGTCCTGCGCCCGGATGTCTCATTAATGACTGAGAAGCTCTCCAATATCGAGTATATTTTAAATATAAAAACATATAATTTATTTAGTCATCGGTTAAAACTTCAATATT
>CAZSZQ010000039.1:0-23614 GCA_964610475.1 uncultured Desulfatiglans sp. | reverse complement strand
TTCCCATTTCAAGCTGTTCCGGAGGTTCGGGTGGTTCAGACGGTTCAGGCGGTAATACAGATAATAAACCAACAATTACCGCCCTTACCGTGGCAAACCCGAATAACGTACTTTCCGTTTATGTGAATTGGAGTACGGAATCTCCAATGGACTCCGAGGTACAGTTCGGTGTAAACGGTTATCAATTCAGGATTCATGACGATACCAGGGTTACGAATCATCGAGTACTGGTAATAGGCATGCATGCGGAAACCACATATCTTATCAGGGCAATTTCTTCGGATAACAATCGTACACTACAGGATGAAACCACATGGAGAACCGGATCACTCCCCATTGGTGTTCCAGAGGGGGTGATGCTGACAAACAATACTGCTCTTTCACAACCAGGCTGGACCCTGATGAACGTCCAGGTGGGGAACGGTTCATTAGCTTTTTCAAACTATCCAGCCCGGGTGGTGATGTATGACCACGATGGACTCCCTGTCTGGTATTATATTCATGGCCCCAATAATGACAGAGGCGGGGCTATTTCCACGGAGTTGCTCGCCGGTAACACAGTTTTGATAGGGCCGACAGGCGTACCCCCAAACGATACACCGCCGCGTGAGATAGACCTGGCCGGGAATATCATATGGGAGGGTCCTAAAAATAGTCCTGCCGATGAGGAGCTCAGTCATCATGTGGGTAAATTATCCAACGGCCATTATCTCCTGCTGCGCTGGATGAAAGCGGAAGATGAGCCCACTGATGCACGGCTGGAGGAGGTGAATAGCAGCAATCAGGTTCTGTGGTCATGGGATCTCTACGATTTCTACACACCCCCTGAAGGTGAGACAGGCGACTGGTGTCATGCCAACTCGGCAACTGTTAACATTGAAAATGATGCGGTTTATCTCAGTTGCCGCTGGCTGGGACTGTTCAAAACAACATACAATAACCCTGAACTTCTGTATCATATGCCGGCTATCTACAATGCATCCATAGAGGGAGACATCACCTTCGACCCTCCGGAATCTCAGTTTATGGATATCCATGATCCTGAGGTTCATGATGATGGTACAATTTTATTTTTTGATAACGATGGATGGGATTATGCGCAGGGACCTGGAGAATATCACTCCCGTATACTGGAGTTCGCCATCAACGAGCAAACAAAAGAAGCCGAACTGGTATGGGAGTTCCCGGGTAATTTTGATGTGGATACCTGGTTCACCGATGAGTTCTACTGTCCCTTCTGGGGAGATGCCAACCGTCTTGAAAACGGCAATGTCCTGGTAGCTGCAGGCGTGCGCGGAGCAGGAAGCATATCCCATGTATTTGAGGTTACAAATGACGGTGAGGTAGTATGGGATTTTACGCTCCCTGAAGATCACGGTGTATATAGAGCAACACGAATAACACCTCCTCTAATAGAGCCGTTATAAAAAAGAATGCTGTTATCTAATTTTTTAACCGATCAACACCTCACACAATTGAAAAACAGGTTTAATATCCGTGTAATTTTTTGCATCGGCGGCCAACTCTGGATCATGCGCCTGCATCCCTTTTTGCATCTTTTCTACTGACTCAAAGAAGAGATGTGCAATGACAGTGTAAAGCGCTGCACCTTCCGGCGTATCAATGCCCTTATCCACCTCAACTTTGACTAGACCATAGGGCGTTAACAGTTTTTGACATACAGGGATATGCTTCTTTAGGTAGTAATCCATATCAAACTTTTTCCCTTTACCGCCCGGATACAATACAGTTGCTTTAATCATTAGACCTCCTTATTTGGTGAAAGATTTGGATTGTTATTAAATGCCCATCCAGGAAGAGGAAATATCCGGATGGAGCTTTCAGTCCCGCCTTTGGCGGGATCAGCAAACTCTTTATTTTACATGCTTTTTGCAGATCCGCCGTCGCACAAGGCTATGACGAGACAGGAAGCTGAACGCTGATGGCTGACCGCTTGCCCGTCCTCCGTCACGCCGTGGCGTGACTGCAGAGGAAGGACGCTAATTAAATTGAAGTAATCGCATCAGCCCATGAGATTGCCTCCAGGTAACACCCTGGAAGTTTATCCTCTTTTATCTTAAATTCCTTTCCTGATTCCATGAATCCTGCCCAGTCACCCTTTTCATAACACTTTGCCAGGTTCAGGTAATTTATTAACTCACCATCCCCTTTTATAAGCGCCCTCTTTATATTTTCAGAAAGAGGGAGTCTCGCCATGATACGCTCCATGGAATCATCAAGGATTGCATCTATTGAAGAAAACAAACCAAGCGTGAAAAGTTCTGAAGAATATTTGCAGGACTCTATGCACCTGGCCAATAGTTCACAGAACTTTGCCCTTATTATAGAACTGCGCATAAGTTCATCAGGTTTGTTATCGGAGAGTCTTGTCATTGCAATAAGCGATAGGAAACTTCTTATGCCCCTTTCTCCAAGCATCAATATTGCCTGTTTAATGGATGATATTTCATTTACCCTTCTGTAATATGCTGAATTGATATACCGCAATAACTTGTAGGAGATGGAAACATCCCTTGAAATAATATTTTCCACCTTTGAAAACTCAAAATCAGACCGGTTAACCTCCACCATTACCTCAAGGAGATTGATTTTTGAAGGGGAGATGTCCTTGCCCTCAACCACCTCCGGTTTACTGAAAAAATAGCCCTGAAAATATTCAAATCCCCTTTTAAGGGCATCATCAAACTCCTCATTGGTCTCAACCTTTTCTGCCAGGAGTTTTATGTCACGGTTTCTTAATTTATTAACCAAATCCGGTATTTCATCAAGGGGAGTTGCCTTTATATCAAACTTGATTATATCAGCCAGGGCAATAAGCGGCTCCATACCCTCATAATAAAAAAAATCATCAAGGGCAATGGTATAACCAAGTTTTGACAACTCTGAACATGACTCTATTACTTCGTCATCCGGCTCTACATCTTCAAGTATTTCTATCACAAGCTGTTCATTCGGAAACAGCTTTGGAAGCTGATTTATAAGGAGATCCTTTGTGAAGTTGATAAAGGCCAAACTTTTACCAATAAGTCTGTCAATGCCAATATTTAAAAAACTGTTTGAAAGGAGCTTTGAGGTGGCGGCGTTGCCGTCAATCCCCGAAAAGACGTTTTCCATGCTGTCTCTGAACAGGAGCTCATAGCCGTATATTTTTTTTGCCTGGTTGAAGATGGGCTGCCTGGCGACATATATATCCATTGTTATTTCCCTTTAAAGGTTATCTGCATTGCATGAAAAAAATAAAAACAAACCTTGCTTCAGCCGGCGTTAATTGTATATCATAGTGCAAAGTTTTTACTAAATAAAAAATCCTGTTGAAATAGATATTTTTACTTTTATGGGAAATCATTCTGCGGCAATAAATTTTATTAAGACCTTTTTAAGGGAATCTGGCCTGCCTGGTAAAGACTTTACTATATCGATGATAAAAGGTGACGGTTCAGTCAGGCTCTTTCAAAGACTGGAATTACAGCATAAACAGACATTTATTTTTATGCAAAATCCGCCTTATAACGATTCCCTTAAAAAGGAGAACCTTGCCTATCTGAATATAGGAAATCATATGCTTTTACGAGGCATCCCTCTGCCCAGGATCCTGAAGCACAATCTGGAAAAAGGTTACTTCATTATGGAGGATATGGGGGAGAGGACACTTCAGGATGAGGCATTGATCAGCAGTAACAGGATTAAGCTATATGAAAATATTGTAGAAACACTCGTCAGGCTTCAGATAAATGGCCGGGAGAATTTTGATATATCATGGTGCTGCCAGACGCCATTTTATGATGCATCATTAATGAGAGAGAGGGAGGCATGGTATTTCAGGGATGCCTTTTTAAGGGACTATATCAAAACAGAATTGGATCTTTCCATGCTGGATGAACCCTTTGAGTTTATTATTTCAATGGCAGAAAAGGCCGATAAAGATTATCTTCTTCATAGAGATTTCCAGTCTCGAAATATAATGTGCATGGATAAAGAAATCGCCATACTCGACTGGCAGGGGGCAAGGCTTGGGCCGCTTGCCTATGATCTTGCATCACTCATCTATGACCCTTATGTTGATTTGAGTCCAGGTGAAAGGCAGCATTTAACAGATGTATATGCCTCGCTATTGGAGGACACAAAACCGGATGCCCTCGACTCTTTTAAACGATATTTTTTTTACATAGCGGTAATGAGAAATCTGCAGGTGCTCGGGGCATACTCGTTTCTTTCTCTGAAGCAGGGTAAAAAATATTTTGAGAAATATATTCCTGTAGCATTGAAATCTCTCAAAGCCCTGTTCAATGAAATATCGCACAAAAACCTCTCACCGTTGCTTAACATTATTAATGACCTTGGAGAGTAGGCGGTGAAATAATACATCATTATTTTTACACTATAGAGGCTAACCTTTCATCAATATGTCAGTTATCCTGTTTGCATAAGCCCTGCTCACAACATCATCTGTCACGATTTCTATCTGATCAGGGGAGGATACCCCAAGACCGATTTCTACGGCGTGTTTCATCTGATCCTGTTCAAATATCTTTTTTCCCATAATGACAGGATTAGAACCCTGCTCCTTCAGGATAGCGAGACCCACTGCATCAATTGCCACCCTGTCGGTGCCTGAAATGATTACATCAGCCTTTTTTCTTGTCCCTTCCATCGGGCCGCCGTCGGTAAAGACTTCAACGCCGTCCAGTACAATAAGCTCAGGTTTGTATGCCAGATTAATCTCTGCTATCATCTTCCGCATATCGGGTGAGTTGTGCAGCTGAGGAAACATATGTTTCCTGTGAACCGCCCCAACGCTCAGTTTCATGGACATGGTAAAATGCCCGCCAAAGCCATGGGTTTTAATGCATCCGGTTGTAACAGTATATTCAGATTCGATAAGAGGACGCGCCATTAAAAAACCCCCTTCCCAGTGAGACACGGGAGGGTTGATTAAGACCCAGTCTTTTTCTTCCATCTTTTCAAAATTGATCACATCAAAACCGAGATCATTCCCCAGATCAAAGATACCCTTTGCCTCCATTACTTTTTGCGTATCACCAGGGCCACAGCGGTCTCCTGCGGTTACGGATAACGCATCTCTTTTCCTGATTTCTTTAACAAGTGCAGAAAGCACATCATTGTGTGTGGAGCCAGGTGCAGGATCAGCAGTATTGAAGTTTGGTTTGATAAACACCTTTTTCCCCTTCATGGGAGGCAGGGCCAGCATATTAATTGCCGAAACAACCCCGTATTTCCGGTCTTCGGTCTTAACGAGGGAGATAAAGGTTTTATCCTTCCTTTCACTGGCCAGGAATGGAATTCCGGTTGAAATACCTGCAACGCCAACCATAGATGTATAAATAAATTCTCTCCTGTTTAAAAAAAGCATGGGTCAGACCTCCTGTGGGGCATCGTTTTTGCATTAGTATACTAAATTGGAAAACATATTCTCCGATATTGAAGCATATGCATATGGATGATTATATTTGACAGCCTGAAACAAGTCAATTGAGATATGTAACACATTGATTAATCTCTGGAATATGTATATGCTGCAATATTACCGTTAATAAAACAGGGTTTTACCTCATTATATTGAGCTTTGACAAAGTAATTGAGCTGAGTTATATTTATAAACCTTTAAAGCAATGAAATAAAACAAATTGACTTGAACTAACTAAGAATAAAATTCAATTGACAAAAATCACTAAAAATTGTAATTTATCAAAAATCCAAATATTTACAGGATATTAATTATGGAAAAGATAAAAATCCGATTATTTGTAATATTGTTCTTTTTTGCCGCAGGATTTCTCTGCTTTTCACAATCAGCATCAGCAGAAAACATGACTCATACCGTCAAAAAAGGTGATACGTTATGGGATCTCTGTGAGTATTATTATGGTGACAGCAGCCTGTGGCCCAAACTCTGGCAAATGAACAGTTTTATTACAAATCCTCACCTTCTTAGCCCTGGTGATGTAATTACCCTGTTTGAAAGACCTTTACCGGAAACAACGGAAAAACAGGCCGAACCTGTAATTCCTGCAGCAGAAGAACCTGGGCCTGTCATGGGCATAAACATCGCAAATTCAATCAATACTGACAGAATAGGGTTTTACTCATCAAAAAAAATCGACCACTGGGGAACTCTTTTTGCAACCGCTGATAAAAATATGTTTCTCATGAAAGATAATACGGTTTATGTTATTTTTGAAGAAGGGAAAAGTGTATCTATTGGAGATGAGTTTGAAACAGGCAGGATCTCGCCGGTAGTGCATCCTCTTACAAAGAAAAAATCAGGCTACCTGTTTGATATCTCCGGAAGGCTAAAAATCCTGAAAAAGGCCGGGCTTGACTATGACAATGGGGATGTAAGTGAGAAAAGAAATGCATATCAGGCAAAAATCATTGATGCCTATGTACCAATCCAGATTAACGAAGTTGTCATGCCATACAGGAAATTTTCACCCTGTATTCTTCCTGTGTCCAATAATACAGATATCCTCGCCAACATTGTATCAGGAGCCGGCGACCAGGATCTTATCCATAAAGACAGCATTGCATACATGGACAAAGGCAGTGACAACGGGGTTAAAATTGGGAATGTTTTTGAAATCCGTATGGGCAACATTGTCAAAGATCCCAAACCGGATAAGGCACTCACTTTCTATGAAGAGCAGGTAATTCTTCCGGACCGTGTTTTTGGCAGAGTGCTCGTAATTGATACATATCCTGACTCAGCAACAGTGATAGTCTTATCAGCTTCCGAACCGGTTGAAGCGGGTGCATATTTAAAAAATATACCATGGACAGAAACTCCGGAGTTTATATCAAACCACGCAAACTGTCCGGTTGAATAAATAGATGTTTTAAAGAAAAGACTTGACTATTATTTACTGCTCTGTTGTATATTCCCGCCGTATTCATTCTAACCGGGTTAGCACTTATGTCTTTATGGCCAGATAAAAGATGCTATTGGATAGCCCTGTCAGGGATCAAAGGCATCGGGAATGTTACCTTTAAAAGTCTATTATTGAAATTTGGTGATCCCGAGATAATCATGGAGTCTTCAAGATCCGAGTTGTCATCGGTAGAGGGGATGCGAAAGGAAACAGTTCAGGATATAGTCAATAAGAATTTTGAAATTGATCCATGTGCTGAAATTAAAAAGATAGAATCATCTGGAGCAAGAATCGTAACTTTTAATGATCCGGAATATCCTTCATCTTTGAAAGAAATTCATGATCCTCCTATGATCCTTTACATGAAGGGCCTTGAGTTCCCTCAAAACAAGGTCTTTATAGCTGTTGTTGGATCAAGAAATGCAACCCATTACGGATTAAAGGCAGCTGAGGAATTTGGTCAGGGTATAGCGAGGCGCAGTCTTGGATTAGTGAGCGGCATGGCTCTTGGTATTGATGCTGCTGCCCACTGGGGCTGCATTGCGGGCAAGGGTTTTACTATAGCAGTGCTGGGAACCGGAATAGATATTATTTATCCGGGAAAAAATAAAAAACTGTTTGAAAAAATAATTGAAAACGGATTGGTTTTAACAGAATTTCCCATGGGTACATCCCCTTCCCCGTCAAATTTTCCAAAAAGGAACAGGGTAATAAGCGGGTTAAGCAGAGGAGTTCTTGTAGTTGAAGCAACCAGGAACAGCGGTTCTCTTATAACGGCTTCAACAGCACTTGAACAGGGAAGGGATATATTCGCAGTCCCGGGAAGTATTGAGTCATTTAAAAGCAGAGGATGTCATTTTTTAATAAAACACGGCGCCATGCTGGCTGAAAACGCCGATGACATAATGGAAGGTCTTGGCATGAATTATCCGGGCATGGTTAAATCTGATACATATATCACGAAGGATCTGCCTGAGATGAACGATACCGAGAAAGCAATATATAATATCATCAACGATTACCCGGTTCATATAGATCAGATACAAAAGCAGGGTAATATAGCTTCCGGAGACCTTTCAGGGGCGCTGACAAAGATGGAGTTAAGGGGCATAATAAAACAGTTACCCGGAAAGATGTTTGTAAGATAAAAATTAATTTATTAAGAAAAAAAAACAGAAAAGATGAAAGCAGAAAAACAAAATTCAAAAAAAAACAGTCGCGGAAAAGAGACAGGAAAACAGCTGGTTATTGTGGAGTCTCCTGCCAAGGCACGAACAATAAATAATTACCTTGGGAATGATTATCTGGTGATGGCATCTGTGGGGCATGTCAGGGATTTGCCCGGCAAAAACCCTAAAGGTGTAAAAAATCCTGTTCCAGGCGTTGACCTTGAAAATAACTTTAAACCGACCTATCAGATCATTAAAGGAAAAGGGACAACAGTCAAAGAATTGAAAAAGGCCGCAAAAGAGGCCGAGGGCGTCTGGCTTGCTACAGACCTTGACCGTGAAGGAGAGGCCATAGCATGGCATCTTGCAGAGTCATTGGATATAGATCTTAAAAATGCAAAACGTGTCGTATTTAATGCAATTACAAAAAAGGAGATAGAGAAGGCCTTTAACAATCCCCAGAACATTGATATGGACAAGGTAAATGCCCAGCAGGCAAGAAGAATACTTGACAGGATAGTGGGGTATCAGGTTTCACCCCTTCTCTGGAAAAAAGTGGCAGGTGGTTTAAGCGCTGGAAGGGTTCAGTCTGTTGCAGTGAGATTGCTTGTCGAAAGAGAAAGGGAAATCGAGGCCTTTATTCCTGAGGAGTACTGGAAACTTACCGGGTATTTTTCAACCGACCTGACCCAAAAGGAGAGGCTCGGCGCTGAACTGAAGACCTGGCTCAGGAAATCCCCGCCAAAAACAAGAGGAAGATCAACAGGCAGGACAATCGAAGAAAAGAACCAGTGGCTTATTGACCGCGAAAGTTTTACAGCGGAATTGATTGAAGTTAACGGTCAGAAATTCAAACCTGCTGATTACACGGATGCCCTTGGTGCCGCAGAAAAAACAGGTTTTGTTCTTGATGAAAAGATTGAAGAAAAGGACACTGATAATAACAATAAGACCGGTAGATTAATTATCCTGACCGGCCACATGAAAAACGGACCTGAATGGCGGGTCAAATCCATACAGACAAAACGGACAAAGAACAGGACAAATGCACCATATATAACAAGTACACTGCAGCAGGCAGCAGTAAATCAGCTTGGTTTTACGACCCAGACAACGATGCGTACCGCTCAGGCGCTCTATGAGGGGGTAGAGATAGACCATATGGGGTCTGTCGGTCTCATAACCTATATGAGAACCGATTCTACCCATCTGTCGACGGATGCCATAGAGATGGCAAGAGCGTTCATTATGAAGACATATGGTGATAAATATCTCCCTCAAAAACCCAATTACTTTACCTCTTCCAACAAATCTGCCCAGGAGGCACATGAGGCAATCAGGCCGACTGATGTAACCCTCACACCCGACAGGGTAAGGTCATCTTTGACAGATCAGCAGTACAAACTCTACAGGATCATATGGGACAGATTCGTTGCATGTCAGATGAATGAGGCAGAGTGGGATTACACAACTTTACTCATTTCAGGCATTACTATAGGAGAGGAGTACATATTCAAGGCAACAGGAAGGGTGCTGATTTTTGACGGTTATTACAGGGTGTTAGGCGAACCCAACTATTCGGATGAGGCCACATTACCAGTTTTAAAAAATGATCAGGAATTGTGTGCATTTTACATGGAACCCTCACAATACTTCACATCACCACCCCCGAGATATACTGAGGCATCTCTGGTAAAAAAGCTGGAGGCCGAAGGGATCGGCCGGCCGAGTACCTATGCCCAGATAATTCAGGTCATACAGAATAGAAAATATTCTGAAAAGGTTAAAAACCGTTTTTTTGCTACTGATCTTGGCAAGGTTGTAACCGATAAATTGATTGAGGCCATCCCTGACATACTCGAAGTAGGTTATACAAGGGAAATGGAACAGAAACTGGATGACATCGCTGAAAAGCATGCCGACTGGGTGCAGATGCTAAGGGAATTCTACGGTCCATTCAAGAAAGACCTTGATACTGCCTATAATGATATGGGACATGCAAAGGCAGAAACTGAACCTGCGCCTCATATTTGCCCAAAATGCGGAAGCGGAACCGTTTACCGCTTTGGTAAAAATGGCAGATTCCTGAGTTGCGCAAGCTATCCGGAATGCAAGTATGCTGCCCCTATTGACCGCAATGGCAATCCATCGGTACCTGAACAGACCGATATTGCATGTCCGAAATGCGGCGATCCCATGCTTATGAGAAAGGGCCGTTTCGGGCCTTTCTTAAGCTGCAGCAAATATCCTGAATGTGACGGCATTCTTAACCTGGATAAAAAGGGTTATATAATCCTGCCAAAGGTTCCGCCGCTTTTGACAGATCTCAAATGTCCGAAATGTGAGGCAGACATGAACATAAGGAGAAGTGCCCGCGGCCCATGGCTCAGCTGCTCAAAGTTTCCAAAATGCAGAGGCAGGCTTGGATGGGCGCCTCTTGACAAAAAAACAAAAGAGCGGTGGGAAAAGTCTCTTGATGAACATGAAAAACAAAATCCTCTGCCGGCAGTAAAAAACCTGCTGGGTGAAGAGATCGGGGATAACTATACCCCTAAAATGGAAAATAATTTACAGAATGATTCAGGGCTGGGTTAATACATGATATGGACCCAGCAAAGACTGAAATAACTGCAATACTCTTAATCTTACTCTTGATCTTACTTTTAACTCACGGAGAAGAGATTATGATTAAGACTAAGAGCAAGAGTGAGAAAAAGAAAATTCCGTGGATATAGATTATATAAAACAAATAGCAAAAAAGATGACCTCTGATTCAAATGGAAGCCATGACTGGTTTCACACAAAGCGTGTCTACGATCTCTGTATGAGGATAGGAAGGGCAGAGGGCGCTGACCTGGATGTCCTTGCAATCGCAGCATATCTCCATGACATAGGCCGGCCCTTTCAGGACAGGTCAAAGGGAAAGGTGGGTCATGCTGAAAAAGGTGCAGAACTTGCCATGGAAATCCTTAATAAACTGGACCTGCCCGAAAAGAGCAGAGAAAATATCATTCATTCCATCAGGACCCACAGATTCAGGGGTAAAAACCTTCCGGAAACGCTGGAGGCAAAGGTGCTTTTTGATGCAGACAAGCTTGATTCCATAGGGGCAGTGGGAATAGGCAGGGCCTTTCTATTTGCAGGCGAGGTTGGCGCAACTCTTCATAACCCTGAAATAGCACCGGAAGACAGCAGATCCTACTCAAAAAATGACACTTGCTACCGGGAGTACAGTATCAAACTCCAAAAGGTCAAAGACCGCATTCTTACTAAAGAAGGTCACAGGATTGCCCTCGAAAGGCATAAGTTTATGGAGAGCTTTTTTGAAAGATTCCTCAAGGAGTGCAGCGGTTCCGATTAAAACCCCGGCTGAGTTGTGATTATCCGGGTGAAATATTCAACCAGTGATAATCCTTAAAATAACCAAAAGGAAGAAATAATGATCAAACCGCACGGATCGGATAAACTCAATCCGCTATATGTAATGGATAAAAAGGAGCGTAAAAAGTTATTGAAAGAGGCAGAGGCGCTGCCTTCAATCGTTATCAGCTCGGCAGCAGCCGGAAATGCGGTTATGATGGGCGGTGGATATTTTAATCCGCTAACAGGCTATATGAATGTGGCCGATGCAATGAGCGTTGCAGAAAAAATGAAGACAACAAAAGGTCTTTTCTGGCCTGTACCTGTGCTCAATGTGGTAAACGATGCCTCAGCCGTTAAAGGTGCAAAAAAGATCGCCCTGAAAGACCCGAATGTAATGGGCAACCCCATAATAGCCGTACAGGAGATCGAGGCCATTGAAACGATCACAGCTGATCAGATGAAATTCATGACCAAAGAGGTATTCCGCACAACCGATATGGAGCATCCCGGTGTAAAGGCATTCAATACGGCCGGCAACCTGGCAGTATCCGGCCCTGTTAAAGTCCTGAGTCATTCATACTTTGAAACAGAGTTTGCAGACACCTACAGAACCGCCTATCAGATCAGGGAAGAGATGGCAAAGCTGGGCTGGGAAAGGGTAGTTGCCTTCCAGACAAGAAACCCCATGCACCTGGCCCATGAAGAACTGTGCAGGATGGCCTGCAAGGCAGAAAAAGCGGACGGAATCCTCATTCACATGCTTCTTGGCAGGCTTAAACCGGGAGATATTCCGGCTGATGTTCGGGATGCAACTATCAGGAAAATGGTTGAGATATATTTCGAACCCGATACGGTTCTTGTAACAGGCTATGGCTTTGACATGCTCTATGCCGGCCCCAGAGAGGCTGTTCTCCATGCTGTTTTCCGCCAGAACTGCGGATGTACAATACTGATTGTAGGCCGCGATCATGCCGGGGTTGGCGATTACTACGGCCCGTTTGATGCGCAGACCATCTTTGACGAGATCCCCGAAGATGCCCTCAAAATAAAAATTTTTAAGGCCGACCATACAGTTTGGTCAAAGAAGCTTGGCCGGGTCGTTATGATAAAGGATGTTCCTGATCATACACCTGAGGATTTTATCACCCTTTCCGGTACAAAATTAAGGAGCATGCTTTCAAACGGTCAGACGCCTCCAAAGGAATTCTCACGCCCTGAAGTGGCAAAGATTCTTATGGAATACTATCAGTCCCTTCCAAGGGAATAAAGTAATTTTTTATTATTTACGAAGGGAGGTACTGTCCTTTTCTTAAAAATATATCCGCTGGTAATTACTGACTATGATCGCCGGGTTTTGATTTTTAAGGATTATGTAATTACTCTCTTATAGCGTTAAAGATTGTAATCCTTAAAAATCAAAACCCATACACGATGAGGTTCGGATATATTGTTAAAGAAATGGACAGTACCGGAACCCAAGGTTATATATGGTAATGCAATTTCTTCACCGGAAATTACTGGGGTTGACTATCGTATTTATGCCTTCAGGATGGATATTAAAAGACAAAAAAGGATAAGCTATATGCACCTTGCCCATTATTACCGATGTCACTGGGAGCACCCGGATCTTATTGTCGTAACAGGAGAGGCTAAAGAGATATGGAATGGCTACAGGGCCTATTGTAAACGCTATGAGATTAAGGAACCCGGCGCGGATATGACTGCAATGCTCATGCGCCTGTTTGCAGCAGCAGGGCTTGCGGCTGTCTCCGCTCCGGAGGCCGAACGGTGGGGCTGGTCTGTGACCTTTTCCGGATTATCAACCGGACTTTTCTGCGGAGTGGAGCCCAGCGGTATGGTATGCGGTACAGTGATAAAAAGCGATCCCTCAAGAAATCTTGCAGCGGTACAAAAGCAGGCAAAAAACTCTCCTCTTACCCAAAGCCGGTTTTCGCTTTTAACCCAGGACCCGGTTGAGGCGGTCGAGCGTTACTTTGCAGAATCAGAACAGACGCTTATTCGAATAGCGGTTGACGGGGAAGGGAAAGGCGTTTTGCTGCGCCCTTTTCCCGGTGGAAATTTTATTGATATCGATGGCTTGACCGATAATGAACTCATCGCCCGCTGCTTCAGGCTTGCGTCAGACGGCAATATGAAGATACTTGACGAGGTGCTGCTCTTCTATGAATGCCCATGCGACCTGAAACAGATTGTTAAAATGATCGCCTCCCTGCCGGAAGAGCAGCAAACTGATCTCTGGGGTGACCTTGGCAGGCTTGAAGTCTCATGCCCCCGGTGCGGCAGAAGATATACTGTAAACCGTGAATAGGTCATCTTTACAATCCCCGGTTTCTGCGCTCTGCTGATTGTTCACCAATAGCATCATTATCCTTGATGGTATAATAGTCAATTGAAACATGCCGGTACATAAGTGCCGGGATATCCTCAACAGGATAGTCAAACACAATGTCAACTGTCCGAGTATCTATTGTTTAAGGCTTGAGGTTCGGGTTCTCTACAGTATGCGGAAATCAGGCAGCTCCTGCATTGCAGGCATACAATACGTCCCTTTAAAATAAAAAAATGGCGGGGCTTTATGCCCCGCCGTTTAAAAGTTAAAATGTAACCTGTGCTTCTAGAACCTGGCTTTTATACCCATGAAAAAGCGGCGACCCAGGACGTCGTAGTAACCAGCGTTGAAACTGCCTAATGAATACAGGCTGTAAGAGGTAGGATTGGTACAACCGGGGGCACCGTTACAATAGGTGCTCAGGTCAGTACCTATAGGCCTGCCGGCATTGCTTGCGACATACGGCGGTTTTGTATTAAACAGGTTGTCTATACCGAAGCGAACCGAAAAAATCTCACTGATGTCCCAGTTACCTGACAAATCGAAGATGTCATAACTCGGGGTCTTGATTTCCGTGCTGGGTGAATAACTCATAATTCTGCCTTCCCCGCCGGCCGCAACCCTTGTGTTGTTCTCGATGAGAGCAATATTCTCGGCTTTGCTGGCGCTCCAGACCGAAGGCAGGTGACGCCACCGTAACGATGCGCTCCAGGGGTACCGTACATTGCTATAAGTTAATGTAGTGAAGAGTCGATAGTCATAGGACCCCCCCTGTGTTCCTGACAGGTTCGGACCCAGAGTTCCTTTCCAGTCGGTCGGAAGGTCGTAATATACTGGAGACGCCCTGGTTATATATTTATCCAGAACCGTCGCCTGCATACTTAAGTTGATGTTGCCCGGTATGCTGTTAAGGCCAAAAGCAGCCAAATCAGCCATCCAGTTAACCATGATGTCGAAACCTGCGGTATCGATCGTGGCCTGGTTGTCGTAGGACAGCATGCTGCTCAGCGCTGCACCGTTATTCTGGTCACGCGGGACCAACATACAGCCTTGAGTTTCCGCCTGATCCGCCGGAGTGATTCCAGCAGCAAGGCCTGTGCCGAAGCATCGATAACTTGCATAGTCGAGCGTGTATAACATGATGGCTTGATCGATCTTAATGCTGTACCAGTCAACCGCAAGGGAGATGCCCGAAAGCAGCGGATGCTTCGCCGGAGAGGACATGACAAAACCGGCTGTCCAGGTGTCCGCGGTTTCGGGTTTCAGTCCCGGGTTGCCTACCTGCAGTACCCAGGCAAAACCACCGCCGCCACCCTGATTGGCAAAGTCGGCAATTCCGTCGACTCCGCCCACTATGCCGCGGTAGTAGGTGTCAGCAGCTACCGCACCCATCATGGCCTCACAGAGCTGCTGGGTATAGTCCGCACCAGCCTGAGTCTGGCCCGCGGCAAGCGCCGGAGGAGTCTCGGTAGCGGTTATGTTTTCGTCAAACGCGAGTGTTGTGCCGCCTGCGCCCCATGGCGCATTCGCGCGCGGTGAGCAAGGATCGCCAAAGTTGCCCCCAAATGTGAAGATTTCCTGCTGATTCAGGAAAAGCTCGCCAAGATTGGGCGACCGGATAGCGCGGTTGTAACCGCCGCGGATACGCAGCCAGTCCTTGACCTGCCAGTTAACCAGCATCTTGTAAGTCCATTCCTGGTTGTTGGTCTCCTTGTAATCAGACCAGCGGACGCCCGTTTCCAACTCCAGTTTCTGCACGAACGGCAGGTCGGACAAGATAGGTACCAGCAGCTCGAGGTAGTAGTCGTCCACATGGGTGGAGGCATCCAGGTATCCCGTCGGGTAAACGCCGACTACCTGATCCTGGAAGGAATCCTGCGATTGCAGGATATCAGGATTGAACATGCCGTGAACCTGGCGGTACTGGTAACCGGCCGCGGCGCGTACTTCACCGGCCGGCAGGTTAAACAGTCCACCCTGCAGGTTTAATTCGTAGATGTCCTGGGTCATTTCCGTTTTTGTCTGCAGCACTGCGTTCATGGCATTGAAGCAGTCCTCAGACATCGGCTGATCGCCGCCGAAAATCGTGTCATAAAAGCCGGATGTACAATGGAAGTCACCCGAACCAAACCCCGGACGGATGGTGTTAAGAACTTCTTGGCCGTTTTCGCTATTCACGATATAAGCCATGTTGCCTGTACCTGATGCACCGCGGGCCCAGTCGGGATAGTTGATCAGGGTACGATAACGTTGCGCTGACATGCTACCGCCGGCTACATTGTAGGTATGGGATTCGCCATGGGTCAGATAGAGTTCACCCTTCCAGTCTTTAAAGGGCAGGTCGAAATCCAACCCCCCTTCGAACTGCCATGTCTGGATGGTGTTCGTGGTCTGACGGGACGGCAGGCTCGTCTCGGGGTACCACTGCGGCTGCCATCTTGCATTCTGATCAGCCCTTGAGTTCAGCAGCCAGGCCATTTCTGCCGGGACCGGATGCCCTGCGCCGGCTGAGCCGGACGGGATAAAGCTCGGGTTTGGGTGGGCCGCAAAATAGGCAGCGGGGTTAGCAGCTACCGCAGCATAGGTTGCAGCATCGTAGACTATAGTCGGGTCAATCGGGCTATCTATTGTTGGGTTATAAGGAACAGTGGACTCCCAACCGCTGATGAGATCGGTGCCGAACAGCAGTGTGCGCGTTTTGCTTTGCGCAAATCTCGCGCCGCCGAATACTCTGACCTTATCGGTCAAATCGTAGTTGCCGCTGGCGAAGAGCGAAAAACGGTCCTGCGGGGCGCTGGCCCATTCATCGAGGAAATTCCATTTCAACGCTTCATAAGTTGTCGTGCCCGACGGGTCTTTGGCACTGTTTATCGTAGTTGTGTACGCATATTTCAGGGTGTCATCAACTATACGGGCTCTGGACTCTGCTATTGGGTTACCGGTCACAAAGATAGTGCCATCAGCATTGAATTTATACTCAGGACCGTAAGCCTGGGGTCCTGGCATGTAACCAGTGTCCGGTATACCACCGTAATAATAAGCGAAGGGGTCCTGTCCGCCGTATAAAGCCTTGACTGCCCCTTTGGTCGGGCAGTATGGATCACAGGCGTATCCGTTGGTGCCCTGCAGGAAGAAGAAATAACCGCCTGCCCGAGGATCAGCCCAGCGCTGTCTGTTCCAGATGCGCTCTTTCTTATAAGCCGTTTTACGTTCATAACGCTCCATACCAAAGGTGACGTTGCCGCGGTCGTCGGCAAGATTGGAACCGAACAGTATGCTTTGACGGTTTTCTTCGCCGTCACCGGCCTGCTGTATGCCATACTGGGCGTCGAATTCAAACCCCTCAAAATTTTTCTTGAGGATGAAGTTGGTTACACCGCCGACAGCGTCCGCACCATAAACGGCAGATGCGCCGCCGGAAATCGTTTCAACACGCTCGATCAGGGCAGACGGAATTGCGTTGACGTCGGTCCACATCAGTGCGTTGACCGGGACTCCTCGTTTGCCGTCGACCAGGGTCAGGTTGCGGTTGGGACCAAAGCCGCGCAGTGATATTGTAGCAACACCGACCGAGTTTACCGGTGTGATCTGCACATCCTGCTGGGTGGTTACGGGTGATGCTGCAGGGTTATATTCCGGCAGCTGGTTCAGATAGGCTTCGACATTAAGGCCCGACTGCTGTTCGAACTGCTCGGCCTTGATCGTAACGATCGGGCTGTTCGAATCATAATCGCGGCGCGGGATACGCGAACCGGTGACGACTATCTCTTCCAGTGTGAATTCATCGGATTCGCCAGCGGCCTCCTGGGCAAAACCAAATCCCGGGATACAGAGTATCAGCGATAAAAAGAGATAAAAAAACCAATTTTCGAACAACAAACGTTTCTTTTTTCCTCCCATAAAATCCTCCTTTGTTAATGGTTTACCTGAAAATAGGCGGGGATTTGACTCCCAAATAAACCTGCTAAATTCCCCTCCAACTCTTTACCTGTATTCATTTTATCTAATTTATTTCATCTTCTCCGTCAGTACCAAAACCCCTGACACAACTGATACCAACGGTAACACTAAAAACAAGTAAATCAAAAAAGGTTATTTTAAATAATAAATGAAAATGGAAATTTTCTAACTTTTAAAATTAAATAATAAAAAAATCAAGAAAAATTTTGCATTAATAATATGATATAAAAATAATTAAATAACATTACGAAAATAACCCGATTTTTTATTATTAAAATCAGGTTTACGTTTTTCAAGAAAGGCGGACACCCCCTCTTTTACAGTTTCACTGCAAAACATCTCCCCCAGATAGGTGTGAGATATATCCATTGCCTTTTTAATGCTGTCAGCTGCCGCACACTCATTAATGACGCTTGTCACTATTTCAATATGTCTTTTACTCAGTTCCACATCCCCGGCTCTGGGTTCAGGCGGGGCGCTGCACACAGGCATAAGAACCGGCCTGTCAGGGATTCTCGGAACCCTGCCAATAAGCCTGTTAACCTCATCTATAGAGGCTTTAATCATGTCAAGGTATCCTTCGGTGACCCTGGATACTATCCCCAGTTCGCCTGCCTCAGGGCAAGTAAGTCTTTCCGCCTGCGTTATCATGGCAGTTATCTTTTTACAGGCCTTTGGCCATTTTCTGTATGGAATAACTAACCCGCCCATGCCCGGGAATATACCCAGGGTGACTTCGGGAAGCTGAAATACGGCCTTTTTATCGGCGACAATACTGTGACAACCCATGGCAAGTTCAAACCCCCCGCCCAGCGCCAGGCCGTTTACGGCTGCAACAACAGGTTTATTCATACTGTTTATATACTCTATCACCCTGCTGTTTCTCCTGCTCAATGCCATCCCGGAAGAATTATCACCTATAACCTTAATAAATTCTTTAATATCCGCGCCTGCGCAAAATGCCTTTTTTCCATAACCGGTTATAATAAAACCCAAAACCGACGGGTCTGTTTCACCCTTTTTTAATTCTGACAGTATCTCATCACATGTATAAGGGCTCATGGAATTAGCGGCGTGGGGCCTCCTTATGGTGATAATCCTGACCCCATCCATGTTATCTACCAGAATATCCCTTGGAAAATCAATATATTGCCCGATATCATGTGCAGGCATGGGGAATCCCGGCCTTTTAACGGCAAAGGACTCAATAATACGTTTGACCTCTTCTTTACCCAGACCGGACATCAGTTCAAATACCCCCTTTGTGAAACCCAGGCCTGTTATACTCCCCAGATTAAGGTCGGAACGGGAGCCTATTACTCTGTCTGCAATATCAAAACACTGTGAAAAGACAATGCCCAGAAGCCTGTCACTTAACAATTTTTTCAGATCATCCGGAACTTCCACCTTTGTGCCGGGCTGGTTTGTCTTCCATTTATCAACTGAGAGGAACAGTGTTGAAGGTCTGTAACAGCTGTTTTCCTTCATCCTTCTTTTCTGCAGTTCATATAATATGGGATTACCGCCGGTAAAATTCATTACATAAAATGGCCCCGCCACAACAAACTCTTCGGCAACATAATCAATCTGCATGGTTGTTGCCCTTTCAAGAAGAGATATTGCCTCACTGCACCAGCTTTCAAAAATCCTGTTTAAAAGGAATGAATATACATTTGCGGTTATCATGGGAATTTTACCGGTGTTGGCAAAAAACCATAACAGGAAATCCAGCAGTTCAGGAGATGCGCCTTCCCAGTTGATAACCTCAACAGGGAGGCTCCGCCACGCAGGGGCAAAAAAATGGGTGATGGTTGCACGTTCAGGGTGTTTTAAGCCTGAAAATATCTCATTTGCAGGGATACCGCTGGTGTTTGATGTGAGGATAGCCTCTTTGGAAGTTATATCTTCAAGGGTGTTAAAGATTTTTCGCTTCAGGCCGGGGTTTTCTGTTGCGGCCTCTATAATAAGTCCGCAGTTTTTTATCTCTTTATAATCAGTGGTATAAACAATATTGTTAACGATCTTTTCAGCCTCTTCCGGGGTAAGCTTTTTTTTCTTTATCCCTTTTGCAGCATATCCCCTGAAACGTTCCTTTGCCTTCTTTAACTGTTCTTCTGCAACATCAAGGAGATACAGCTTCTTTTCAGGCAAACCGGTTCGCAGGTAATAGGCAATATCAGGGCCTATATGCCCTGCGCCTATTACGGCCAATTCATCAGGCAGAGGGCGGCCAGGCGCTATAAGGTATGGATTATGATAGGATGGATAAAATATATCTTTTACCATAGACATAAGAGATCTCTCCTTACAGTTAAATGGAATGGTTAACCCCCATGAATAATATAAACCAGGTCTATCTTATCTCCGTCTTTTACAGGTGTGGCGGTTCCTGCGGGATAGGTGCTTTCACCATTAAGGTATACCTCAAAACGGTTTGTAATGCTACCATTCTCATCAATAATCATATTTTTTGTCATTGGGTATTTATTGGAAAGATCATTCAGGCATTCTCCCACAGTCTTTCCCTCTGCTGTTACCGATTTCTGGCCGTCAAGGTAAGACCTGAAAACATGTGCTATTTCCACTTCAATGCTCATATTTTTGCCCCGGATAAAACCCTTTTTACAGTCAAATGAAAAGGCCGCATTATTACTACCCAATGCGGCCTTTTAAGTCAATATGAAGGAATTAATTTATTTGTATAATTCCTTTACAACAAAATCCATGCCCAGGTCAAGAAGGGTTTCCTTTTTAGGTTTCCCTGTCTTGGTATCCCAGCCCATTGCCTCATAGTACTCTGTATAGATCTCTTCAAGTTCCCAGGTAATGCCTGCCCTTGGGCCTGTGGTTTTAGGGGGTTTCCCAAGCATCCTGTCAGGAAACTTCCATGGTGTTGTTATACCTTCGCGGATATTGAATGCCTGTCGCATGGCGTTTATACGCATTCCGGTCTTGATGACCTCTTCACGGTCTACATCCCATCCGGTAATGGTATTTATCGCCTCTATGAAATAATCGGCCTTTCCATAACCATCGCCATAGCATATCATGCAGAGCCCGGCAGCATTGTAATAATTTGAAAAGGCTGAACCTGTCATGTGGGGTTTCCCGCGGCCTTTAAAGGTTGTATGGTCATATTCAGGCATGGTTCCAGGGGGATGAGGCATCTCACCGCTCATGGTATGACGGCCTGGTGTTGGTTCAGAACAGTATGAAATTGCAAACCCGTGTCCGCCCCTTGAGTCATGGGCAGGAAATTCCTGACCTCCCACATGCATTGCATATTTATCAGAACCTTTACCTAATTTTTGAGCTGCCACCTTTGTGCCGTCAGCAAGTATATCTCCAATGCCCTCGCGTCTGGCAATCTTTTCAAGAAGCGCAATAGCAGCCACATGATCGCCCCATTTGACTTCAATGCCGCCCGTATCCTTGGCGGTAATGATGCCCTTTTCAAAGCATTCCATTGCAAACGCCACAACAGCACCGGCACCGATTGTATCAAGCCCGTAGCGGTTACAGATATCATTGGCCATGATAATAGAGTCAACATTATTAACCAGGAGGTTTGTACCGAACATGGCCTGTGTCTCGTACTCGGGCTTGTGGGCGTGATCACTCCATTTATATTCGCCAGTGCTCTGCTTCATAATACCGCCGCAGGCTATAGGGCATCTGTAACACCCATATCTTCTTTCCTGTTGTGCAATAATATGTGCGCCGCCTATGTCTGCATAGTTGGGCATATCACCCTCGCCTGTACCGGCCCAGTTTTTAAATGGGGCATCATCCACCTTTGCGCACATCTCAAGCATGCCGCAGGTGCCGAATTCCTGCATGAATTTTACCATGGGGCCCATGTCGCTCAGGTGTCTTTTACGCATCTCCTTTGCCGCTTCTTTATAAGCAACAGGAATTTCAAGTGAACCGTTTATGGCAATGGCCTTAAGTTTCTTTGAACCCATTACCGCCCCAAGACCGGAACGTCCTGCTGCGCGTCCCTTGTTGTTCATAACAGCCGCAATAAGAGAAACCTTTTCGCCCGATGGGCCTATACATGCGACTTCAAGCTTTTTACCGTGGCTCTCTCTTAAGATATCTTCCGTATCAAAGGTATCTTTTCCCCAGAGGTCAGATGCTTCTTTAAGCTCTGCCTTGCCATTATCAATATAAAGGTATACGGGCTTTTCAGATATCCCTGAGAAGAACACCGCATCAAATCCGCCGAATTTCAAAAATGGGCCCACGTTACCACCGGAATTGGCATCACCCCATCCGCCTGTAAGTGGGGATTTACCAACCATAACATAACGTGAACCGCCTATAGCATCCGTTCCGGTAAGCATCCCTGTTACAATACCCAGCATGGCATCAGGCCCAAGGGGGTCCACACCGGGTTTCTGCCTTTCAAAAAGAATCTTTGCGCCCAGGCCATAGCCGCCCACATATTCCCGGACTGTCTTTGGATCAAGTACCTCTTCCTTAAGCTGTTTTTTGCCGAGATCAACAAACAGCATTTTACCCATAACTCCATGACCCATAATAAAGCCTCCCTGAAGTTTAGTTAAACTGATTAAAGCCCGGATATGTACAAATGTTGTTAATGCATTTCAGACTTATTTACCTGCAACACTCCATTACCGGACCTTGCGTTTTTTTCAATATAACAGGGTCAGTATACACATCTTATAATTCGAGATAAAGCTTTTTTTTGGATTTTGCTAATATCAAATTAGACATAACAGATTGATAACTGTAAATAATTTAGACTGGATCAAGGTACAGGGTAAGGTTTAACAAGCCAACCCTGTACCTGATATAGAATTATTTTTTCGGCGGAAACGGTATCTGTTTAAAACTTGGCCTTTTATTGAGTGCAGCTATCCAGCGCGATACGTTTTTATAAGCTGAATAATCATATTTTGCAAAGTCAGCGACCAGAACGCAGGATGCCACATTAATATCTGCAAGGGTAAACCTGTTACCAAGGATATATTCATTTCCTTCAAGCTGATTGTCCAGTATCTTTAACACCTTGGAAGCCTCATCTGTCGCCTTTTTTATGGCCTTTTCATCCCTCTCCCCATCAGGCACCCTGAACTTCTGGAAGGAAATGGTATAGAGATTGGGCTGTATCTCAAGGATAGACCAGTAGCTCCACTGATCGATAAGGGCATTCTCTTCAGGGGTTTTACCCAGGAGCTCTGATTTGAACTTTGTGGCAATATATTTGTTTATTGCCATGGATTCCCAGAGCACAAAACCATCGTCAACAATGCACGGGATCTTGCCGTTGGGATTCAGCTTAAGGTATTCCGGTTTAAACTGATCTCCCTTTTCAAAATCCACCTTTACCTCTTCATACTTTATACCCATCTCAAGCATGAGCACATGGCACCTGAAGGCGCTTCCAAGCTTTGGACCATAAATTTTTATCATGATTATCCCTCCTGAAAATGTTTTTAGAATGTTAACTAATTTTATTTTTGTGTTATACACCTAATTGCCTGCTAATGTTGAGGTGTTTTTTCTCTAAACTAACCTTTTGATAGGTGACTCCGGTTTTTAATTCCCTCATAAATAATTACTGTATACTCATGATAAGTTTCATACCATTAATTACTTCAGACATTTTTTCCCTGGAAAGAGTTCCTATTTTTTCCTTTATGCTTCCTTTGTCTACTGATTTTACCTGTGTAGCATTTATGACGCAAGCTTTTGGCATGTTAGCTTCCCCCTTCTTGAGCGTAACATTTCCAGGCAATTCACCATATTTGAGTGTCGTAGTTATGGCCATGACAATTACAGTATTGTATAATATCCGCCAATCCGGATGCCAAATATTTTCCAATCCGGATGCCGAA
>CAZSZQ010000038.1:0-24069 GCA_964610475.1 uncultured Desulfatiglans sp. | reverse complement strand
TGAGCTTAACCCTTTTTCTTGCGTCCTTCAGACCCTGTCCAGTTCCATTCTTACAGCCTTTGCCAGTGTAATAAGTGTATATGGCTTCTTTACATAGGCTCCTGCGCCTAAGGCAATCGTTTTCTTCACTTGTGCTGTCTCCGAGTATCCGCTCGCTATGATCGCCTTCTGGCCAGGATTAAATTCAAGGATTCTTTTATAGGTCTCCATCCCATCTATGCCAGACTGCATAATCATATCGAGCACGATGAGGTCTGCTTTATGATGTTTAAGATATTGTACAGCATCTTCACCGCTTGAGACTGCTGATACTGAATAGCCCAGTTGTTTGAGCATGGCTTGTACAATTTCTATCTGGGAGTCTACATCATCTACAATCAGGATAGTTTCACCCTTGCCCATAAATGGAGAAAACTCAGTTTCATCTCTTTCCATATTTGATATTGCAACTCTCGTGACAGGAAAATAGAGGGTAAATGTGGTGCCGGCATTTTCGATGCTCCGGACATCTATGTACCCATTATGATCCTTCACAGTACCCCAGACAACAGTCATGCCTAATCCGGTACCGCTTTTTCCCATGATTTTTTTTGTAAAAAACGGTTCAAAAATCCTGTCAATATCATAAGGGGATATACCTATCCCATTATCGGTAATTTTCATGACGGCATAGTCACCTTCCGCCACATTATCATAACCTCTCAAAGGTCTGTCCAGGTATCTGTTTTCTGTTGTTATTGTTATCTGGCCTCCATCCGGTAACGCCTCAGCCGCATTTGATACAAGGTTCATAACAGTCTTTGAAAGATGCACAGGAGAGCCGGTGATATTAAGTAAATTATTTTCCAGCGAAGTGATGATTTTTACCTGCCTGTGATAAGACATGATTTTATCATGTTCAGGACTGGTCAGGTAATCTTTAATGATGTCATTAAGATTTAACACCTTTTCGGTAACGACATTCCTTCTTGTGAGTGTCAGGAGGTCCTGAACAATTGCCGACGCCTTTTGCCCTGATTCCTGCATTGTCTTGATTGGCCTTCTAAACGGGCTGTCTTCCGGAAGCTGCATCAAAAGCAGATCGGGATATCCGACTATTCCTGAGAGTATGTTATTAAGATCATGAGCAACTCCGCCTGCAAGCGTTCCAAGCGCCTCCATTTTTTGAGCCCGTTGAAGCTGCGCTTCAAGCTCCCTTTGATTTTTTTCCTCAAGTTTTTTCTGAGTAAGATCAATAGCAATACCAAGAATACCCACAGTATTGCTGTCTCTTTTTATGATATCGGGGTGTGAAAGAATGGGAAATGTTGTACCGTCTTTTCTAAGCGCTGTATACTCGTTGCCGGCAATCTTTTCTCCAGCAAGTATCCTGCTGAAATTTTCAAACAGCTTTTCTCTGTCATCGGGGACTATTGTATCAATAATATTGATTCCTTTTTCAAGATCCTTTACATCATAACCAAAAGCCTTAAAGGCATTCCTGTTTGCAAAGATAATGAATCCTTTTGCATCCGCCTCAAACACTATCTGAGGTAATGAATTTGCCAGTTCCCTGTATTTTTCCTCACTTCTTTTCAAGGCATTGACTGCATCCTTTCGTTCTTCAATTTCTTTAACCAGTTTTTGGTTAATATTACTTAGTTCATAAGTGCGTTCTTCAACTATGTTTTCTATCTCGCTATTTTTCTGGATAAGCCTTTCTTCGGCTGCCTTTCTTTCCATCACCTCTTTTTCCAGGCTGGAGATAAGATCCACATTCTCATATTTGAGTTTAAAAAAATCTGTAATTTCCCTGTTTTGTTTTTTGGCTGTCATGAGCATGATAAACCAGAATATAATTATCATCAGCCCCATGGCAAAATGGGTACTGTCTCCATAAAGGAAAAAGGTAATGCTTACAGGAAGAATAACGGGTATGGAAAAAAAATAAAAGGCATTTATAACTGCCGAAAAAACACCAACCGAGCCTGCTACCATACCGCCCAGCATAAAGGCTATAAAAACCTGGTGGGCTATTGAAGATTGAGGCAGGAGAAAAACCCCTGCTGCACCCCAGACACAGCCCGAGATAAACAGGGCTGTGAGAAAAATATTAAAATAGAGAGATAAATTTTCAGAGGTTATTTCTTTATTGTACAGGGCTAATTGTATATAGATTCTTATGACACTTATTAATAGAATGGCAGACAGCCATATAATAAGCCTATGCAAAGGAGTTATGCCCAATAAAACCAGCACAAGAATGATTGAGTTCAGAATAGTAACACAGATGGCGATAGGAGTCTGGTGTAGCGCCTTTTTTGCCCTGTCTATATTCAATTTTTCAGATGTGTCTGATATATTCAAAAAAATCCCCTCATGAATATCCGAGTATTATAAGGTATCAATAATTTTATGCAAATATTCTGCCATGAAGTTATGATTTTTAAAAGATTATTTTGATTTTTCCAGGTGATACAAATAGAATCTAACGGAATTGACATAAAAAGAGGTCATATGAAAAGATCTGCCAGCGCAAGAAAAAATATTTATAATGAACTTACAGAAATATGTAAAGGATCAGAGGCTCTACTTGTCGGACTGACCGGAGGGATTGCTACCGGAAAAAGTTCAGTAGCAGAAATATTCGGTACACTCGGCGCCGTGATAATTGATTTTGACATACTTGCAAGAAAAGTTGTCGAACCAGGCAGAAAGTCATGGAAGTTAATAACCGGTTTTTTCGGCAACGGTATTTTAAACCCCGACAAGACAATAGACCGGAAGAAATTATCCGGCGTGGTTTTCAATGATATTGCCAAAAGGGAAAAACTCGAATCGTTTACTCATCCATATATATGGGATGAATTTATTAAAATGACCGCAGAGGCAGTATTGAATGATAGAAAAGCTGTTATAATTGCTGTAATCCCTCTTTTATTTGAGGGGGATATGCAGGGTATGTTTTCCAAAATAATCGTTGTCTACTCATCACCGGAAAATCAGCTTCAGAGACTCATGAAAAGAGATGACATCAGCAAAGAGAAGGCTCAAAGGATATTGAATGCCCAGATACCCATTGACGTCAAAGCAAGGCATGCGGACTATATAATAAAAAATGACAGCCTCATTGAGGAGGCATGTAAAGACACATATGAACTATGGGAAAAGTTAAAACAGCTGCAAGAAAACAGGGAAGGATGATTTTCCGGTCTCCGGCATCAAGGAACTTTTACTGTTGTTTAAGAAACAGGAAAACCTGGATTTAGCAATCAGGAGAATTAAATGGATTTGACAGATAACACCACCATATCCCGCGCTGCTAATCAATTATTTTTTTGTTTTACGACAAGATGATTCTCTTTTAAAACGCCAAGGCTTTCGAACTCCGTATTCTGGATAAGCATACTGAAACCTGTTGCCATAGGAATAGTACCGATGGCATTCCATATAACCTTCACATCATTATCCCTTTCAAGTAACGCCTTGGCACAAAGAAGAGACATCGTCTCATGCACTTCAAAATCAGTTACATTGGAGAATCGCACTATTGATTTTTTAACAGGTGCCTTTGGATATTCTTCAGCCTCCTTATCTGAATCATAACCACCTTCAAGGCCTGCCTGACCAAGAAGCGCATCTATATCGTCCTGGGCGAGTAGTTTATCCTCTGTTGTCATACCATCCATACCTGATTTTTTTCCTTTGATTATGTAAAATATTAAGGGCATTAAATATGCATGATGCTGTGAATTAATTATACCCTAATATTGTAACCAGTTAATCGGCAGAAAATAACATTTCATTAAATATTTTTCAAATTGTAACAGGGTGTTTTTAATAAGAAATATCTGATCGGTGGTACAACAGATTTTAAAAAATATGTTAAGTTTTTAAAATCAGGGCATAATCAAAAAATAGATACCTGCAATAAAACCGGATTAAGCATATCTATCACTGTTTATCAATAATAGAATCGATATACTTATCCAGTATAAGGCGCTCATTCTTATCCATATCAACGAATCTGAGGCCCATGCCGACCGGCATGTCGGTTCGAGTCTCATCTTGGTTAACCCATACTACTACACAATTTATTTTTAACGCATCTGCCAGACCAGGCAGTTTGAGTTTGAGAATAAAGGATTCACCCTCCGGGAGAGGATTGGAGGTTTTTATAAACAAACCGCCTTTGCTTATACTGGAGGAGTAAGCGCTTACAAAACTTTCCTGATCTTTATATGAGAGTGAAAGTGTCTTTTTTATCCTTTGTTCTTCCCTGGATGTAACATCCGACACCCTGGTGTTCATGGCAGTGAACCTTGTAACCAGAGTTTTAAGAATAAATCTGAAATCAGATGATAGTTTGTTAAACTCACTATCAAGTGTATCCCTGTCGATTGCTGCAATAACTGTGTTACCGATAGCTGCTGCCGAAGCAGTCCGTTTGGTATTTCCCAAAAATGCCATTTCTCCAAAAACGTCTCCGGCTTTTAGATGACCCAGGATATGTTTTTTCCCCCCTATAATTCTGTAAATTTCCACGTTTCCTGAGACAATTATATACACCCAGTCTCCTGGACTGTTTTCATTAAAGATGATCTGCCCGTCGGAATAGGTCTCCTCATTTGCCAGTACAAACATAATTGACCCCTTGAATAAATTTCATTTGGAGAAATAATTTTTTAGAAAAATATTTAATCTTTATTATTAATATATTAAAACGTAATATGAGAATAATGACAATATTATATATTATATCCATGTATAATTCTAAAATACACTCTTTTTCAAGTATAAAAACAAGTAAAATTGATTAGGTACTGTTTTTTGTCAGGATGCTCTTTCGGAGGTTTACATGAATAAAATCTGTCTTCTTGAAAATACAATACTCGACTACCCATGGGGTTCATGCAGTTTTATACCTGAATTTATCAGCAAAACACCTCCATTTGAAAAACCCCAGGCAGAAATGTGGATGGGCTCACATAAAAAGGCGCCATCAAAGGTGGTTTCAGAAGGCACTAAAATTCCTCTTGATCAGTTGATTGGGAAATATCCGGAAGCTATCCTTGGAGCACCAATTGCTAAAAAATTTTCCGGTGAATTGCCATTTTTATTTAAGGTTCTTTCAGCATCCAAACCACTTTCCATTCAGACACATCCAAACAAAAATCAGGCCATACTTGGTTTCAACAGAGAAAACAGCAAAGGCATAGCAATAGATGCCCCTGAAAGAAATTACAAGGACTATAACCATAAACCCGAACTTATATGCGCATTAACAGTAATGTGGGCATTAAAGGGATTCAGGCCTCCCGCGGAGATATTGAAACTATTTGAACCATTTGAAAACATTTCCGGCGAATGCGGGATTGAAATATTAAATAAACAACCCGATGCTGCAGGTATCAGAAAATTTTTTTTAAACCTTTTGAATATTGACACATCAACTTCCATTAAGATAATGGAAAAGGTCATTAAAATAATCAAGGGAACAAAAGATATAAATCCCGTTCATGATTGGATCATCAAACTGAATCAGGAATACCCCGGTGACATTGGAGCTCTTTCACCTCTTTATCTGAATCTCATAAAACTGAATCCGGGTGATGCTGTGTTTTTGCCGGCATGTGAACTGCATGCCTATCTTTCAGGATCAGGACTTGAAATAATGGCCAACTCAGACAATGTGTTAAGGGGAGGCCTTACACAAAAACATATTGATAAAACAGAGCTGATGAATGTGCTTTCGTTCAACCCTGCAAAACCGGAAACTATAAGCGGTAAAAAAGCGGAAGGATTTGAAACCTTCTTCCATACTGCGGCAGAGGAATTTATTCTGTCATATATCAGCCTTTCCGAAGAAAATTCCATATATAAACCAGATCGAGAGAGGGGTGTTGAGATAATACTTTGTACCGAAGGCAGCGCCAGTATTACAGATATTTCTTCCGGACAGAGCCTGGACATTAAAAAAGGGACATCAATGCTAATCCCGGCAGCGGTTAAGGGGTATATATTAAAGGGAAAGGCGGCAATCTACAAGGCATCTGTGCCATTGCCGGTTGATGCATAATTTATAAGCAGGGGTTTCTATCTGGGTTTAAGCCCATCGTAATGGAGCTTTTCATGCTCAATTTTGATGCATCTGTCCATTATCACCTTTACACCTGAGTTAACTGCCTTTCTGGCTGCTTCATGATGATAAATACCAAGCTGCATCCAGATTACCTTAATGCCTTTTTTGATCGCCTGATCAACAGCCGATGGAATACGATCAGGATTTAAAAACAGATCAGCTACATCTACTTCAAAGGGGATATCAGAAATAGATGAATAACATTTTATACTAAAGATCTCTTTTTGCCCCGGGTTAACAGGAATAATATCATAACCATGCTCCATCAGATATTTTGCAACTCTGTTGCTCGGCCTCTCCTCCTTTGGAGAAAGGCCGATAACAGCTATCTTTTTTGCATTTTCGAGGATAAGTCTTATCTCTTCAGGTGAAGGATCGATATAATCTATATAAGATTTATCATCACCGGTCATTTAAGAATCTCATTTACCTTTTTCACCTTTTCGGTGATTTCCATCGCCTTCTTTACACCCGGCACATGATTTAGCATCTGATTTTTCAGACCTTCCTCAACTATCCCTATACCATTTTCTTTCTGCTTTTTATCTGCAGATTCATCTGAGGAGGTGCCGTTTATCTCTTTTTTAATATTCTTGAATTCCCGTATGGCACCGCCGAGTCCCTTACCGATTTCAGGAATTTTCTTTGCGCCAAACAGGATAATGATAATTATACCAATAACTATTAGTTCTGCTGGTCCAAGTCCGAACATTTTTTACCTTTCCATTAATAAATATATTCTATAGCAGATTCATTCTTTTTTCTTGCTTCAACTGATCCTATATGAAAAGCCGTTTCTCCCATAGCCTTCAATCTTTGCAGTACTTCGTTACATTCCCCCTCACTGACGACTATAACAAGACCAATACCGTTATTGAAGATTCTCAGCATCTCTTCCTGGGGAATATTTCCTGCCTTCTTGAGATAATGAAAAACAGGCTGAGGTGTCCAGCTGGAGGTGTTTATAACTACCTTGCACCTGGAAGGAACTATTCTTGGAAGATTTTCTGTAAGACCGCCACCGGTTATATGAGAGATGCCGTATATACGGAATCCCCTCCTTAAGCTGCTGATGGTCCTGACATAGATTTTTGTAGGGGTAAGAAGTTCTTCACCCAGGGTTTTACCGAATTCCTCTACATAGTCTTCAACCTTCATCTTTAATTCTTCAAAAAATATCTTTCGTACAAGACTGAAGCCATTGCTGTGGAGCCCGCTGGAAGTTATGCCTATCAGCTGATTGCCGAATGCGATCTCTGAACCGTCAAGGAGCTGATCGTTATCCACAATACCGGTAACGAATCCGGCAAGGTCATACTCCCCTTCTGCATAAAAGCCTGGCATTTCGGCGGTTTCACCGCCAATAAGAGAGCAGTTTGATTCCATACAGCCTTCAGAAATCCCTTTAACTATTTCAACACACTTATCAACATCAAGTCGGCTCATCGAAATATAATCGAGCATAAAAAGAGGAGATGCACCCTGAACAATAATATCATTCACGCACATTGCAACAAGATCAATACCTACTGTGTCATGCCTGTTCATCATAAAGGCTATCTTGAGTTTTGTACCTACGCCGTCGGTTGAGGCAACAAGAATCGGATTTTTAATGTCCTGTGATTGAAGAGAAAAAAGTCCTGCAAAGCCGCCTATATCGTTGATAACATTTGATTTAAATGTCCTGGCTACAATTGGCTTTATAAGTTTGACAAATCTGTTTCCTGAATCTATGTCCACACCTGCGTCTGAATACCTGTCTTTTTTCTTTTTTACGGTCATTGATTAATTCCTGCCAATATGGATTTTTTTATTTAACTGATAGATAACCAAACAAAACAAATCGAGAAGGTGAACATCTTTCTAAAATGATGTTAAATAGTGAGTCAGATGCCATGTTTTGTCAATACTTTTCTTTTTTAAGGAAAAACAGCAAGTTAATACTCACTCACGGACGAGAACCTTCAGAAACAGATCTCCTTTTATATTATAGGGTGTTATCTTTCCCATCCCCCTTAAGCGCAAAACAGAACCATCCTTTATCCCTGACGGTATGGTTACCCTGAAGAGCCTTCGATGAAAACCCCAGGGTATGTTTATCAGCTTTCGCGTTCCGTATTTTGCTTCTGAAGGGCTGATTAACAGTTCTCCACTCAGGTTGGGGTCTTCGAGAGAACTCGAGGTATGAACAACCTGGAGCCCAGGTGTGCTTTTTTTAGAAGTCGCGGTTTTTATTTTATCACTTATTCCCGATTTGGGAAGCTTCAAAAGCATTTTTAAAAATATAATACCGGCGATAAATCCTCCAATATGAGCCCACCATGCTATTCCTCCGCCATGGGAAGGTGTTCCTGCTGCATTTAAAAACTGCAATAAAAACCATATACCAAGAAATATGAAAGCAGGAATTTCAACAAAATAAGGTATAAAAATAATCGGAATCAAGGTAAGCACCTTTGAATGGGGATAGGAAATCATATAAGCTCCCATTACCCCTGCGATGGCGCCGCTGGCGCCTATTGTCGGAATCTGTGAATGGAGGTTCAAAAAAATATGAAAAAACCCTGATGCAACACCGCAAAGTAAATAAAAGACAAGATATCTGACATGCCCTAACCTGTCTTCAATGTTATCGCCAAAAATATACAGAGACCACATGTTCCCCAGAAGATGCCAGAATCCTCCATGCAGAAACATAAATGAAACAAGAGAGATTATTTGTTCTCCCAGGCCGAACAATCTGCCTATTTCAGGGACTGTATAACGGGCAGGAACCAGCCCGTAGGTAAAAACAAAACGTTCAAATCCGCTGCCCTGAATCAGCTGAATAAGAAAAACAAGTATATTCAAAGCAATGATAATTATATTTACTAAAGGGTAATTTTTCGAACTGATGGTGTCTCGAAGAGGTAACATATTCTTTTCCAGTTTTATAAATCTACATTGATATCAGAAACCCAATCTCACGCCAACAGAATTCATACACAGCAATCATGTCAAGATTAATCAATATAAAGTATCTATATTTGTAATCTGAACATAACAGGTAAATTCTGTTGACATTTTTCATGCTTCTTTTTAAACAGTGATACTATTGCTTTTTCAAAGGGCCTCCCATGAAAAATAACATGAATAAGTTCTAGGGCAAAATGAAAGAAAACACAATTGACCCAGGTTTTACAGAAAGTCTTTCAGGGATAAAAAATATCGGCAGGTATAAAATCACCCAAAAACTGGGCCGTGGCGGAACAGGCATAGTATTTCTTGCGACTGACCCATATATAAAGAGAAAAGTGGCTATTAAGGTAGCCCAGACGATTACAGATAAATCCAGGGAAAGATTCCTTGTTGAAGCACAATCCGCAGGACAGTTTAGTCATCCGAATATAGTTTCGATCTATGATGTGGGGGTTCAGGCCGACTTCTGCTACATTGCGATGGAATATATTGAAGGAAATACCCTTGAAACATACTGTAAAAAGGATAATCTTCTGCCCCTGCAAAAAATTGCCGGAATAATCTTGAGTGTCTGCAGCGCCCTTGATTACAGTCATAAAAGGGGGATTATCCACCGTGACATTAAGCCTGCGAATATAATGCTTGATTCCGAGGGTAACACCAAAATTACAGATTTTGGTATTGCACAAATGATCGGAGACTCACTGTTTAAAGGTTTTTATGGCACACCAGGCTATATGTCCCCTGAGCAGGTTACTGAGAAAGCGGTTGGTTTTCAGAGTGACATATTTTCATTAGGATGTGTATTCTATGAACTCCTTACCGGAGAAAAGGCATTTACTGGTGATAATAATTTTTCTATCATATATAAAATATCAAACACTGAACCGGTTTCCGTTTTAACCATAAGTCCTGATCTGCCTGAGATTATCGATAACATCATAAAAAAAACGCTTGAAAAGGATATTTCAAGACGATACCAGAGCTGTACCGAATTTGCCTATGACCTCAGGATCGCCTTAAGGAGCCTGTCGGGTTCTGCTGTAAATACAGACAAGATAAAGGATGTGGCAGACTACATATCTCACTTGTTTTTTTTCAACACCTTTAAGCAGGAGGAGGTAAAGGAAATAATTGCTCTAAGCCAGATCATCAAGGTGGGTAAAGGAAATAGAATTGTATTCGAAGGTGAGATAGACGATACATTTTACATACTGATGAACGGCAAAGCCTCCGTCAGAAAAAAAAGCAAAGTAATTGCATCTATTGAGACTGGTGATTGCATTGGCGAAATGGCCCTGATAGGAAGCCAGAGACGGATAGCAGATGTAACAGCCGAAACAGACTGCATCCTCCTGAAAATCAGTTCTTCATTACTGGATAATGCATCAGATTCTCTTAAATACCTTTTTTTTAAAAACTTTGCTTTCACGCTGGTTCAGAGATTATCCGCCTCATCCGAAAACAAGTAGCTTTTTCAAAGAACTATAATTCTATTTTTTATAAATTTTTCAAGCTGGCTTTTGTAATGAGGGTTACCTGTCTTATCAATGAGAATAGCCTCCTCTATTATCTTTATGGCCGTTTCATTGTTTCCCATTAGCCAGCATGCTTCCGCAAGGGTATCAAGAAACACAGGCGACCTTTCAAGCTCAACAGCTTCCTTTGCCAGTTCAAACCCTCTCTTTATATCATCAGGATCAGGATTTTCCGAAGTAAGGAGTAGCCATGCAAGATTATTGAGTGCGGCAGGCTGCTTTCTGTCCAGTGTAATTATTCTTTCATATATTTGGGCCGCTTTATCAAGCCTCTCCATCTCATGATATATCATGGCTAAACTCAGCAGGGTCTGGATATCATCCGGCTTTTTCTCTGCCTCTTTTGAAATTATACGGCTTACCAGTTCATAACCTATATCTTTTTTTAAGGGGGTCATATACAGGAGACAGGATAATGCAAGAATCCCCGCAATATAAACTGAAAATGCAGAATAGACCAGCCTTTTATGCCTTACTATCAGATGCGGATTTTCATTACTGTTTATCAGAAACTCTACCCTCTGCTTGATACTGAAATGGTGCCAGCTTGGCACATCTCTTGTCTTGCCGCTTAACATGGCGATTTTTTCGAGAGCGCTTATAATGGGGGAAGGTCCGCCTGTTGTTTGTGCCGCATAGGTATCTGCCTGCCTTTCAAAATGGCGCATGAAAAAACCCATTATAAAACGGAAATAGATGATAAGACTGAGAACCATTGGAACGGCAATAAAGACAATATAGAATTCCTCCGGAAGGGATTGATAAGGCGTCTTTGAAACCAGGTATCCCATCAGGGTAAAATAAAAATCAGGGTCAAAAAGGCCCATAACCAGGACATAATACCCTATAAAAAATAATGACAGAAGCAACTGATGATAATATCGTGCATGGCCTGCCTCATGGGCCATTACACTATTGAGCTCAGATGGAGTAAGTATTTCCATAAGGGACGCTGTAATTAGAATATACCGGTATCTGGGAATAATACCCATAATTCCGGCTGTCATCATCTTCCCCTCAAGCAGAGGCCAGTTAACGATATCCCTGTATTTGAATCCTGTATCACCTAAAAATTTTCGTATACCTTCTGCCTTTGGGGAGTTGATAACAGGTTTGCAGCCCCAAAAATACTGTATAACAACTGGTAAAAATATCATGGATATGATTAGAAACAACACAAGAAAAACGATCTGACCTTCCGTCCGGTCAAGAAACATATTAAGTTTGGGCCATGGGCTTAAATGTACAAGATCAGAGAAGAGAGAAAGTATAAGCCATGGAAAGATAACAGGGATATTAAACCTGATATTTCCTGTAATAAAGGCCTTTTTCCCTATATCTGTGCCAAATATGACTTTATAAGCGGGGTGGGCAAAATACCATATCGTACTTAAGTACAGCATAAACAGGATTATTGCTGAAAGCCCCTGAATTATGTAAATCCCCCCCAGGATGGGTATGGCTTCTATCCAGTGTTTAAGGTTAAAGGAAAAAATATCGAGACTGAATATGAATATGGAGATAACAGAAAGTCTCAAAACAAGCCGGCTATACATTGCTGCATAACCTGACCCTGACCCTCTTTCATATATCCTTATGAGGTTTTTGAAACCTGTTCTGCATAGAAGAGAAAAGAAAGCCCAGAGAAGGCATATCATGGATATACTGAAAAGCAGTGAACCTTGCTCTGTCCTGTCATCAGGGCCTATATTAAAGACAAGGAGAACGATAATAAAATAGATGATATTATTGAACATGCCCTGTCATTTAATTCCATTATCATCTGTTTTAAACTCAAGGTTTCCTCCTCCCGGAGGGAGGCTGTCGTTACCCTTTATCTGTATAGAGATATTGTATCGGTTTTCAAGCTCCGCGAGTTCATTTCTTTTTTTATTCTGGATATAGTCAGCTACTTCGGTTGGAAGAGTGGCAGACACATTTGAAATACCCCCTTTCAGAATGCCCTTTTGCAGTCTTCTCATAAATGAAAGGGCAGCAGCACCTGGGCCAATGACCATTCCTCTCCCCTGGCAGTGATCACATATGACATAGGTCTTTGACTCAATGGATGGTCTGAGTCTTTGCCGCGAAAGCTCAAGGAGTCCGAACCTGGATATACTGGCCACATCGGCTTTTGCCCTGTCTTTTTTGAGTTCATCACGCATGATCTTTTCAATCGCCCTGATATGCTTTTTGTCTCTCATATCTATGAAGTCGATAACCACAAGACCGCCAAGGTCCCGTAATCTGAGCTGTCTCGCTGCTTCCACTGCCGCTTCAAGATTGGTGCTGAAGGCCATGCTTTCTACATCCTTACTGCTTTTTGCCCTGCCTGAGTTTACGTCTATGGAAGTGAGGGCTTCTGTAGGTCCGAATACTATTGATCCTCCTGATTTGAGCTTTACACGGTTAACATAAATGCTTTCTATCTGTTCCTCAATACCGTAGTTATCAAAAATTGGCCGTTTTTCCTTGTAAAGCTTGACCTTTTGTACATCTCTGGGAGACACGATCCGCATATATTCCTTTATCTTGGAGTAGGTGTCCTTGTCGTCCACTATAACCTCCGAGACCTCACTGTTATAATAGTCGCGCAGTGTCCTCAGACAAAGATCATCTTCCTTATGAATAAGGGTATAAGGTGGCATTTTAGCTACCTCTTTTTTTATATTTTTCCACAACCTCAATAATCTGTTCAAATCCTTTGACAGGTCTTTTTTGTTCTGACCCTCGGCGACTGTTCTTATGATATACCCGACACCCTCGGGATATTTCATATTATTCATTATATCCTTCAAGCGCTTACGTTCCTCTTCACTCTCTATTTTCTTTGAAACACCGTTTATTGTCCGGCCTGGTGTAAGCACAACATATCTTCCTGCAAGTGAAATATATGTGGTGAGATGTGCGCCCTTTTTCCCGGGCATCTCCTTTAACACCTCAACAAGAAGCTCCTGCCCCTTTTCTATAACCTTTTCAATAGGAGGGTAAGGGCGCTCCCTGCTTGTTTCAATAATCTCGTTATAGTACTCAGGGTGTATGCTGTCTAAAGGTAAAAATCCGTTTTTATCAGTCCCGAAATTTACAAAACAGGCCTGCAGGCTTGGCTCTATGCGTTCAACTACCCCCTTGTATATATTCCCCTCCGTCTGCTCACCGCTTATGGTATCAATATGAAATCCTTCGAGCATACCATCAGAAACAAATGCGATACGTAGTTCTTCTGATTCAATCGCATTGATCAACATGATTTCTTTTTTCATAAATTATCTCTTTTCTGTATATCAGTTTTATCAGCATTATATGATGCTGAAATTTTTTTATTTTGTTTAAAACCTAAACCGGTATAAATGTCAACATTCAATGGCAGATAAAAGGGTTATCAACATTTTCTGTTAATCATGCTTGCTGCGTATCCTGCCCCGAAGCCGTTATCAATATTGACCACTGTCACCCCTGAAGCGCATGAATTGAGCATACCTAAGAGGGCCGCTATACCGCCAAAACTTGCGCCATAGCCTATACTGGTTGGAACAGCGATTACGGGCTTATCAACAAGACCGCCTACCACACTGGGAAGGGCTCCTTCCATTCCTGCGACAACAATAAGAACCTCTGCCTTAAGGAGTGTTTCTTTTCTGGCAAGTATACGGTGAAGGCCTGCGACACCGATATCGTTTACTGTTTCAACGGTATTACCCATAAAACCGGCTGTAACTGCAGCCTCTTCTGCTACAGGCATATCCGAGGTACCTGCGCAAACAACAAGAATAGTACCTCTGCCGGTAATCTCCACGGGCTTTTTGTTCACTGTCAGGGCCTTTGATCTTTTATAATAGACCCCCTCAGGAAATTCCCTGAGTATCTGTTCAGCCTTTTCATCTGAAAGTCTGGTAACAAGGATACGCTCGTCCTTTTCATACATCCTCTTCATAATGTTTATGATATCCGCCGGATTTTTTCCCTGCCCGAATATTACCTCCGGGGTTCCCCTTCTGAGTTCTCTATGGTGATCAATATTGGCAAACCCGATATCCTCAAAGGGAAAATTTTTTAATTCATTCATCGCCGAATCAACTGTAAGTTTTTTATTACTCAGATCGGTCAATAGTTTTTTGAGTCTTTTCTTATCCAAACAGTCCCCCTTATAACTATAAGTGTCATTCTTTTACATCTATTGTTTCAACCTTTACCCACGCTGTCCCGGAATCAAAAAAACCCAGTTTTTTTGCAGCGCCCGCGCTCAGATCAATAATTCTGTCATCAATAAAGGGCCCTCTGTCATTTACCCTGAGAATAATTGAATTGCCGTTTTCAAGGTTTGTGACCTTTACATAGGAGGGAAGCGGTAAAAACTTATGTGCGGCATTTAATCCGTCAGGGTTAAATGCCTCGCCATTTGCAGTCATATGCCCCCCATCCTTTTTTCTTGTTTCCTCACCATACCATGAAGCAATCCCCTTTTCTTCATATTTTTTTGCCTCTTCAAGGGACATGGGTATGTATTCTTTTCCATTTACCACATAAGGGGCCATTTTTACCCTGTTAAGCCGGATTGCCTCTTTTGGAGAAAGCCCGTCTATTGTTTCAAGCTCATCATGGGTCAAAGGCCAGGTAACAGGCGCCATGACCACCTCATAGGTATATTTACCGATCTTATATATTATTTTTCCTGTGCCGTATGCCCCTTTTACGACTGTTTTTGTTACCAGATAGGCACCTTTTCCAACCATGTATGTAGCAACAAAAAGGCCGCAGGAGGTTGATAAAACACTAAGTATAACAATCAGGTATATGAAAAATATTTTTTTTAATACCGATTTAAGTATCACTTAACACCACATATAAAAACAGGTAAATTCACTTGGCTGTCTTAAAACTACCATATACACCGGATTTGATAAGCTGCAAGACGGGTATCAGGTGTCAGTATAGCCAGATCTTCAATAATGGATTGTGCAACCAGCAGTCGATCAAAAGGGTCTCTGTGATGAAATGGCAGATCCATTACCTTGGCACAGTGCTCCACTTCAACAGGAAGCCACTGAATAGTATTCGTCTGCATCTCTTCCTGAATGGTCTCAAGCCATACCTCTTTCAGGCTTATCTTTTTAAGGCTATTTTTTATACATATCTCCCATAAACTGACAATACTAAAATACAAAAGGTTTTCTGGGTTTAAAAAGGTTTTTTGTGCGGTTTTACTGGTGCGTGCATCACCGGTAACCAACCATAAAAAGGCATGAGTATCCAACAGGACTTTCATTCCATATATTCCTTAAAATCGTCAAAAGGTTCATCAAAATCATCTGCTATGGATAATATCAAGTCCTTTGCATTACCGATTCTTCTGTCACCTTTTGCCTCAGGCAAAACCTCAAGCCTTACAACAGGCTTGTTACCTCTGGCAATTATGACATCTTTACCATTAAGTGCTGCCTGAATCAATTTTGATAATTGAGTCTTGGCTTCGTGAATATTTACCTGTAAGGCCTCCATAATTACACCCCTGTATACTAGTCAACCCTATTAGCTAATATAGTTAGCTAATAGGGTTATGTCAAGAGAATAGGAAAATTACATATCCTTGTGAAAGCAGAGGGCGTTAAAAATCACAATTAAAAAGCCATTCCGGATGTACCCGGAATGGCTTTTTAAATTTTAAAACTATGATACTAAATGCCTGGTATTAGAATACGCCTTCCACTTTTCCTGTTTCAGTATCAACATCAATCCGCCTGAAGGCGGGGTTTGAACTTGTTCCGGGCATAAGTGATATTGTTCCTGCAACCGGCACTATAAACCCTGCGCCGCCATAGGTGAGGACCTCTCGTACAGTGAGTCTCCAGCCCTTTGGAACACCCTTGATATTCGGGTTGTCAGAGAGTGAGAGGTGTGTCTTGACCATGCAGAGGCCGAGTTTTGAGAGCTCAGGATCGGCCTGGATTTTCTTGAGCTGATTAGCGGCATCGTTTGAATAATCAACACCGTCAGCGCCGTAAACCTCTTTCGCGATCTTTTCGATCCTCTCTTTAATCGGCATATCAAGTTCATAGAGGAACTTGAAATCAGTCTTTTCGTTACATGCCTCAATAACCGCATCTGCAAAATCAAGCGCGCCATCGCCGCCCTTGAGCCAGTGTTCGGATACTGCAACCTTGGCGCCGGCAGCCTCTGCCAGCTCACGCACCTTTTTGACCTCTGCTTTGGTGTCTGTGTAGAATGAGTTGATGCATACAACAGGGCTGATACCGGCCTTTCTTACGTTGTTTACGTGATGCAGGAGGTTTGCGCAACCCTTTTCAACCCACCCTACATTCTCAGTTGAATATTCTGCGGGCATCGGCTTTCCGGGGACAGGAACAGGCGCTCCGCCGTGACACTTGAGCGCCCTGATGGTGGTAACAACAACAGCTGCATCCGGTTTCATACCGCTGTAACGGCATTTGAGGTTCCAGAACTTTTCAAAGCCTATATCAGCCCCAAATCCTGACTCAGTTATGTGATATTCAGAGAGTTTAAGGCCAATCTGGTCGGCAATAATTGAACTCTGGCCTATTGCGATATTTGCAAAAGGACCCGCATGAACAAGAACAGGCTGACCTTCGATAGTCTGCAGCAGGTTGGGATTAAGGGCGCTCATCATCCATGCTGTCATTGCTCCTGCAACCTCAAGGTCTTCTGTTGTTATGGCCTTGCCCTTCTTGTTATAGGCCACAACGATTTTACCCATACGTTCACGCATATCTTTAAGACTGGTAGCAACAGCAAGAATCGCCATGACTTCGGATGAAACAGCAATGTTAAATTTTGACTTCATCATGTAACCGTCTGCGTTGCCGTTTACACCGTCAATACCTATTATGATATTTCTCAGGGCCTGGCAGCAGTAATCCATGATCCAGCCCATTTCGACCTTTGTCGGATCGATATCCAGACGGGGCATCTTTGAGAGCCTTAAGAGCTGTTCGTCATTATAATTTCGTTCATGCTGAAGACGTGAGGTAAGGGCAACCATAGCAAGATTATGCGCATTCATGATAGCATTGATATCACCGGTTAATCCAAGCGAAAATTCGGTGAGTGGAATACACTGTGCCAGTCCTCCGCCTGCTGCAGAACCTTTAATATTCATTGTTGGGCCGCCTGATGGCTGCCGGATAGCCGCAGATGCCCTCTTGCCTCTTTTACCAAGACCCTGTACAAGGCCCATTGTTGATGTTGACTTACCTTCTCCCAAAGGAGTGGGGGTAACAGCTGTAACATCTATGTACTTACCATCCGGTTTGTCTTTGAGTCTGTCCAAAACAGATCTGTAGTCAATCTTTCCAAAGTAATGACCATAGGGGAGAAGCTCCTCTTTTGTGAGTCCGAATGTCTCGCCTATATCATATACGGTCTTCATAGTCTTTTCTGCTTCCTGTGCGATCTGCCAATCAGCAAGCTTGGTTGGATCTAACTTCATATTAAATTCTCCTTTTGTTACTTGGACCCATACAGGGTCTCTGAAATAATCTGTTATTATCACCTAAAAACCGGATCAATAATCTAAAATTTACTGCTTTTTGAGACAAATCTGATCCGGATGCTCCTTAGAATTCTCTATAAATACAGATAGAAACACAATGAATCAAGAAAAATCTTTTTTATTGCCAAAACAGAATTTTCAGTAGGTTCCGGTTTACTGGCCTGATATTTCAAGACTCAGGTCAACCGCCTTAACAGAATGGGTCAAGGCCCCGATAGAAATCATATCAACCCCTGTAGAAGCGATCTCTTTAATATTATCAAGGGTTATTCCCCCTGAAGCCTCCAGAAGGACTCTCCCTGAAACCAGGTCAACGGCACTTTTTAACTGATCAGGGGTCATATTATCCAGCAGGATAATGTCTGCTCCGGCTTCAATCGCCTCATTAACCCCATTTAAATCTTCGACCTCCACCTCTATCTTTATAAAATGATGGGCCTTTTTTCTGGCTCTCTCGACAGCCTTTTTTATACTACCTGCAACTGCTATATGGTTATCTTTAATAAGGATTCCGTCAAAAAGGCCAAAACGGTGATTATACCCGCCCCCCATGGGGACAGCATATTTATCAAGCAATCTGAGCCCGGGAGCGGTTTTTCTTGTGTCAAGGATTTTAACCCGTTCAGAGGCGGCCTTTGCAACAAATCTGCCGGTAAGGGTAGCAATACCGCTCATCCGCTGAATAAAATTCAGGGCGGTTCGTTCTGCCTTTAATATAGCCGCCATATCCCCCTTTAACTCACAAATCACCTCCCTGCCTGTAACCTTATCCCCATCAGTAAAAAATGGTTTAAAAGTAACTTTCGGGTCAAGGATAGAAAACACCCTCATAAAGACAGGAAGCCCTGCAAGTACTATCTCTTCCCTTGTCTCAAGTACAGCCTTGCCAATAATACCAGGGCCTATTATTGAATCAGTTGTCAGATCGCCTGAGCCAAGGTCCTCTTCAAGGGCGTTTGTTATAATCCTGTCAACCAGCATATGATTTTTAAGCATCTATCCCCTCAAAAAAAGAAAGACTCTCCTCCAGTTTCTTCAACTGGATTGTAAGTGTCGCAACCTTTTCTTTTACCTTTTCCACAACGTCATCCGGGGCATTATCGAGAAACCCGCTGTTTTTAAGCTTATTTAGAGAGACCTCCATCTCTTTCTTTATCTTTGCTATCTCTTTACTGATCCTGGTTTTTTCTTCAGCAATATCAATAATGCCTTTTAATAGAATATGAATATTATTCCCTTCAAAAACTGCGGTTACAGATGCCTCAGGTTTTGGAATAATTTTTTCTACCTTGATATTTTCTGCTCTTGCAAGACTTCTGATATATACAATGTTACTCAGAATGTTTTCTCTCTGGGTGTCATCAGGCATTTCTATATGTATATCAACTTTTTTTGATGGGTGGATGTTCATCTCACCTCGTATATTCCTGATACTGTTTGTTACACCCATAACCAGGGCCATATCTTTTAGCGCCGCCTCATCATTTAAATAATCTGTTGAGACAGGGAAGCTGGCATTCATTATACTTCCTGATGTGCCGGGTAATCTATGCCAGATATCCTCAGTAATAAAGGGCATAAAGGGGTGAAGTATTCTTAAGATACCTGAGAGAAGCTTCTTGAGTGTACAACGTACGGAAAAGCTCAGGCGATTATCCTTGTTATAGAGCCACTCTTTGGCCATTTCGAGATACCAGTCGCAGAACTCATGCCATACAAACTGATAGGCTTCTCCAGCCGCATCATTGAAACGGTAGTCATCCAGGGCAACGGATATTTCCCTGCTTACCTTGCCAAGCCTGGTCAGTATCCACCTGTCGGGGAGAGAAAGCACGGTATTTTTGTCCTCTGCCTCATCGCCTTTCAGGTTTGATAGAACAAGCCGTGCGGAGTTCCAGATCTTGTTAATAAAATGTCTGTAGCCTTCGATCCTTTCTTCTGAAAGCTTTATATCCCTTCCCTGTGCTGCAAATGCGGCGAGTGTAAATCTGAAGGAATCAGTTCCGTACTGATCTATGACTGTCAGGGGATCTATCACATTACCCTTTGATTTGCTCATCTTTTTACCTTCGGCATCTCTTACCAGGGCGTGGATATATACATCCGCGAATGGGATGTCATCCATAAAATGAAGCCCCATCATCATCATTCTTGCGACCCAGAAAAAGAGAATGTCAAATCCTGTAACCAGGGTTGAAGTAGGGTAAAATATTTCAAGCGCCTCGGTATTGTCAGGCCAGCCAAGCGTAGAAAATGGCCACAATGCAGAACTGAACCATGTATCGAGCACATCGGTCTCCTGCCTTAGTTCCGTGTTCCCGCATGTTGAACATTTTTTTGGTTCATCCTTTGCCACTGTCATGTTACCGCATTTATCACAGAACCATGCTGGTATACGGTGGCCCCACCATATCTGCCTTGATATACACCAGTCACGGATATTGTTCATCCAGTCAAAATAGATATTCTCCCATGTCTTTGGAAGTATCCTTGTTTTACCGGTCTGAACCGCCTCTATTGCCTTTTTTGCAAGGGGTTCGGTCTTAACAAACCACTGCTTTGAGAGCAGGGGCTCGATCATTGTCTTGCATCGATAGCAATGGCCTGTTGCATTTCTGTAGGGTTCTTTTTTTTCGAGCAGGCCATTCTTTTCAAGGTCTGTCAGGATCATCTCACGACATTCAAACCTGTCCATACCCTGATATCTGCCGGCCAGTTCATTCATCCTGCCATCTTCATCTATGACCTTGACTCTTTCCAGGTTATGCTTGTTACCGATATCAAAATCATTCGGGTCATGGGCTGGAGTAACTTTCAGGGCTCCGGTACCAAACTCCTTATCAACATATTTTTCAGGTATCACAGGTATTGCCTTGCCTGTTACGGGCAGAAGTACATATTTACCCTGGAGATTTATATATCTTTCATCCTCGGGGTTTACCGCGACCGCGGTATCACCAAGCAGTGTCTCAGGTCTTGTTGTAGCAACCACCAGATATTTATCACTGTTTTTTATTCTGTACCGCAGATGATAAAGGAAGCTCTCCCTCTCCTCATGTTCAACCTCAAGATCGGCAAGGGCAGTATGACATCTCGGGCACCAGTTTATAATATAGTCACCTCGGTATATGAGTCCCTCGTGGTAGAGCCTTACAAAAACCTCCTTTACAGCCCTTGAGAGACCTTCATCCATGGTGAACCGCTCCCTGCTCCAGTCACAGGAGCTGCCAAGCTTTTTAAGCTGGTTGATTATGAGTCCGCCATATTTTTCACGCCATTCCCAGACAAGCTCTATAAATTTTTCTCTTCCAACATCATGCCGGCTGATTTTTTTATTCATGAGGTCTTTTTCCACAACATTCTGCGTTGCAATACCCGCATGATCTGTGCCTGGCTGCCACAGAACATTGAACCCTTTCATTCTTTTATAGCGGCACAATATGTCCTGGAGGGTGTTGTTCAGTGCATGCCCCATATGAAGCGAGCCGGTTACATTCGGCGGAGGTATAACTATACAGTAAGACGGCTTCTGAGAAGGCACTTCAGCCTTGAAAAGCTCCTCTTTGAGCCAGTATTCATACCATTTATCCTCTACTTCCTTTGGTTCATAACCCTTTGCCATTATTTCTTCAGGCATGATAAAACTCCTGTTATTTAAATATATACTGACAATTGAAAAAAAAGGAGTCGCAACAGCAGCAACCCCTTTTTGATAATAATATAAAGGATTAAATAACTATTCTGAATCGACTTCAAGACTTTTTTTAAGACTGCCAATAGCCTCGGCGATCACCTTTTCTGCCACTTCTGCAAAAACTTCCCTTGCAACCCTTTCAACCACTTCACCTACAACCTTTGTTACTATTTCCTGTAACTTCTCTTCTGATATCAAAGGTTGCGGAGAGACAGCTACAGGGATATCCTTATCTGTCTGGGAATCATCCGGAAGTGTAGTTTCTTCAATATTGGATACACCAGATATCTGTGTTTCAATGCTGCCTTTAAAATCATCAGCGGAAATGACAGGGGATTCAATATCAGTGGAAAAAATCTCTTCCGTAATGCCATCCAATAAACTGCCTGAAGCCAGGCCAGCTTCATCATGCCTGCTACTCTTAAGTTCATCAGAAAAGACATTATCCCGGGTTTCAATACCTTTAAATGTATCATCCATGATTGAACCGGTACTATCATCAGCTTTCTTTATCTGATCCTCTTCTGTTAAAAAGGTTTCACCTATGCTTTCAGACTGATATTCGTCAGAAACAGTCTCATCATTGAATTCGGTCTCTGAAAAAAGTTCATCAAAGGACTTACCGTCAAGCGGGATATCATCAAGGGGAAGATCATCCGTATCTTCAGTATCATTACCGGAATATTCTAAACTCTCTTCATCAAGAGTCATTTCTTCCTTAAGTGGAACAGATAAGGTTTCAGCATCATCCGTAATAACTTGAGTATCTATTCCCCAGAGCGACTTCTCCTTACTATTATCCTCCTCAGAAGAGACTATGGTTTTTTCAATTTCAACATCCAGTATATCCGGTGGCTCATCATCCGCCTTTTGGTTTTCTTCCAGGTCATCCTTCATATCAAAATCATTTAAGAGACTGTCATGGATATTTCCCGGGGCAGAATCATGCGTTATTTTTTTATCTGAAATGATATCCTCACCCAGAATGGTATCAAGGTTCGGCAATTCTTCTATTTCCATATTATAATCTTCTGCATCATCCGACAACAAGGCTTCAGTATCGTCGGAAAGATCATCCAGTTCGGTTTCGTTCAGCAGTTTTTCCAGTTCATCACCTGCGTTATCTGAGTCTAAATGGTCGTCATCCATATCATCCAGGGAATCCTTGTCAGATAACTGATCATCAGAAACATCTTCGGAATGAACTGATTCCGGTTCATCGCCCAGGCCTGAAATACCGGCGTCAAGGAATATGTCATCAAGTTCCTCTTTTCCTTTTGCTAGAAAATCCGTATCTAAATCATGTATTTTACTCAGCTCATGACTTGGTATATCATCTTTTTCAGACATATCGTTGGTATCATCCCCGAAAAGGGCAGCGTCACCCTTTTCCAGAAGATCCATAAGCTCAATAATATCTTGGTCGGGCTCTCCATTTACAGGTTCAGTGATTACATCGTTGGATAGGTCATCAAGACTGATATTAAGCAAATCATTACTTTCATCAATCTGATCTTCAAACAGTTTTTCATCTTTTTCCATGTTGAAGCTCCTATGCATGAAGGCATTAATTATGTATTATTACCATAAGCCTGTGGAAAATGCCAAAATATGAGTAAAAACAGCCATAAACAGCAGGATTTGTTAGCATAGATTTACTGTAACTGTCAAGCTCATTAAAGTATTTCACGCTGCAATAGCGGATAAAATCCACACCTGATCTATCTGGCATGATTATTGACATACAACATGCAAGTCCATATACTTTATCTTTCAAGAAATAGTGATACGTAAATTTTAGCGGTATACACCCAATACACTTCGAGAAAAGATTATGAAAAATCGCTGGCATATCATTTTTCTTTTGTCTGCTGTTTATTCAGTTGGTCTTATGATCCGTATTCAATATATTGAAACAACTATAATTCCAAACAATATCAAAAGAATAACGGAATATTCGGAATTTCTACCGTTATTTTCCCTTTTATTATATGCGTCTACTATACTATAATATATACTATTTCAGCTCCATGGCCCCGGTATTCCGTACCGCTTAGGCCTGAATTGTATTTATGTTCAATGTGGTTCATACAGGTTATTGGAAAAAAATTTTCGTCTACTCCTTTCAAGGAGAAATAATATGCCATCAAAAGCCCTTGAAGCTAATATAAAGATCAGCCGGGTTGATGTGATCATCAGGGAGGAATACCATATCCTTATGGAGGTTATG
>CAZSZQ010000037.1:6438-24397 GCA_964610475.1 uncultured Desulfatiglans sp. | reverse complement strand
TTCCCTTGACCGATGATTCACAGATCATCTCAGAAAATGAGGATAAACTTGAATTTACAACAGGGCTGTCACATGATGAAGCACTGGCCTTTTATAAAGAAACATTCAAGGGGTTTAAGGATATCAATTTCCGTGACTGGAAAAATGCCACATATATAGAGGATGACAGCAACAGGCCCTGGCATTCTGTCCTTATCTCCAAGAAATTGGAAGATCAAAAAACCAGGATAGTTATTTCTCAGGACAGTTGGAGCTGGATAACAGGGACACTCATCCTCAGATTTATTGGTGTTTTTATTGTGCTGCTTATTTTGTATGTAGGCCTGAAAATATCAGGGGCGATAATAAGCGGGGTTGTAAACAGTACCTCTTCAAAGGCAGCTTCCAAATAAATATAATTGTTAAAAAAAGAGACCAATTCGCCTTTTCGGGTGAATTAGTCTCTTTAATTTAATTGTCTGTCTGATTGATCTTTTTAACCGAGTGTGATCAATACAGCATCTGCTTCAACTGTGTCGCCGTTTTTGCATTTTACTTCTTTTACGGTTCCAGCGGCGGGGGCAACGACCGGTAATTCCATTTTCATTGCTTCAAGAATCAATACCTCGTCATCTTCCCGTACAGAATCACCTGGCTTCACCTTTATCTCTAATACTTTTCCTCCCATGGGTGCGGTTATTTCACTCACAATAGACCCTCCATTAACTTAGTTTATAAAATATAAAATTTAACAAATATAAAACTTTTTAACCTTGATTTGTCAAGATCAAATTTCAATAATTTAAATATATCCTGTGAAAATTGAATATTTAGAGATGTTAAAATTTGAGAATGCTTGACATAATATATTTAATTAGTTAATATCAGATAATTTTAGATTAACCTGAATAAATTTTATTAAAGTAGTTTCTTATTATTTCTTTTTTTGATGAATACTAACAGGAGATTCTTTTATGGCCCAAATGTACACATGGGTAGCCGAAACAAAAAAAGGAAGAAAACTAAAGGGTGAACTTGAGGCTGTCTCAGAGCAGATTGCACGTGCTCAGTTGAGGAAGAGAAATTTAAAAATATTAAAACTAAAGCCTAAGCCAAAGGACCTTTTTGCAAATATCGGGTTTATGCAGCCAAAGGTCACCAACAAGGATATTGTCATTTTCACACGTCAATTTTCCACTATGATTGATGCCGGCCTTCCGCTGGTTCAGGGTTTGAATATACTGGCAGAGCAGGCAGAAAATCCCAAATTCAGGTCCATTTTAAAACAGATTACAAAGGATGTCGAAGGCGGTTCTACCCTTGCCGAGGCAATGAAGAAACATCCCAAGGTATTCAATGATCTTTTTGTAAACCTGATTGCGGCCGGTGAGGTTGGCGGTATACTTGACACTATTCTACAGCGTCTTGCAACATTTATTGAAAAGGCAGAAGAGTTAAAATCAAAAATTAAGGGAGCTCTCACCTACCCTATAGTAGTTATATGCATTGCCTTCATTGTTATTGCAGTTATCCTGATCTTTGTAATTCCTGTTTTCCAGGATATGTTTGCGAGTTTCGGTTCTGCCTTGCCAGCTCCCACACAACTGGTTGTTAATATGAGCGATTTCATGAAAGGCAATATACACTGGGTGATTCTAGCGATTATTGCCGTTTCATTTGTTTTCAAACAATACAGAAACACCAAGGGAGGCAGGAAGACAACAGATGCTATCGCCTTGAAACTGCCTGTTTTTGGTAATCTCCTTAAAAAATCAGCGGTCGCCAGATTTACCAGAACACTTGGCACTATGCTCTCGAGCGGGGTACCGATTCTTGATTCGCTTGAAATAGTCGCAAAGACGGCGGGTAATGTCGTTATAGAAGAGATAATTTATGAGGTAAGGGGGAGTATCGCCGAAGGCCAGACCATTGCCGAGCCTTTATCTGAAAATGATGTTTTTCCAAGCATGGTTATACAGATGATATCTGTTGGTGAGGCAACTGGCGCACTTGATACAATGCTTGAAAAAATAGCTGATTTTTATGACAAAGAGGTAGACGCCGCGGTTGACGCTCTTACATCCATGCTTGAACCATTGCTTATGCTTTTTTTAGGCGGGGCAATCGGCGGACTCGTTGTAGCGATGTACCTGCCTATCTTCTCAATGGCAGGGGCTGTGGGCGCTTAGTTCTTTCTTATGGTCGATACAGACCTGAATAAAAATCAATCTGAACTGGCCGGGAGGCTTCAAAAGCTGATGCTTTTGAGGCTCCTGTTTATTTCAGTCTTATTGGGCGCGTCTGTTTTTATTCAGGTAAAGCAGACAAAGACTTATTTTGGCAATATCCAGACAACTCACTATTTTCTTATTGCCACTGTCTATTTTCTGACATTTGTCTATATCATTCTCTATACCACATTTAAAAATCTCGTAAAACAGGCTTATCTCCAACTGCTTGCGGATTCATTTTTTATCACGGCAATCATATTCTCGACAGGCGGCATAGGCAGCATTTTCTCATTTCTTTATATCCTCAACATTATTAATGCCAGTATAATTTTATACCGCAGAGGCGGAATGATAATAGCCGGCAGTTGCAGCATATTGTACGGACTGCTGCTGAATCTGCATTATTATGATGTTATTGAGCCGCTGGGGAGCAGTCGTGAATATTTTTTTGAGTATCAGGCGTCAAATATTTTTTATATTATAACAGTAAATATTGCCGCCTTTTACATAGTGGCATTTTTGAGCAGCTTTCCTTCGGAGCAGGCAAGAAAAAGCAGGGAGGCTCTTAGGGAAAAGGAAGATGATATTTCCAAACTTGAGGCGTTGAATGAATGGATAATAAGCAGTATAACATCAGGATTAATAGCAATTGACCAACAAAAAAAAATTATACTCTTTAACCCGGCTGCTGAAAAAATATTCGGTCTTACAGTTACCGATGTTATCGGTAAAAGAATACCTGACATTCTTGCCTTGATAGATGAATATATTACCAATAATTCGGAGGAAAGGGTTTCTGCCAGGACCAAGCCCCATACTTTTAGTGATATAACATACAGAAATGCAAATGGGGAGACGTTGGCACTAAGGGTTTCCATGTCTCCGCTGATTATTCCTGATATTGTTCAGAAGGGAGATATCCTGCTTTTCCAGGATGTGACCGAGATGAAGGAAATCGAAAAGGCAATGAAGAGAGTCGAAGGTCTTGCACTGGTAGGCGAACTTGCAGCAGGAATTGCTCATGAGATCCGAAATCCAATGGCTTCAATAAGCGGGTCTATTCAGATGCTTAAGGAAGGTTTGGATGCCGATGAGGTCAACATACGGTTGATGGATATTATTTTAAGAGAGATTGACAGGCTGAATCATTTGATAAATGATTTTTTAAAATTTGCCAGACCTAAACCATTTGAGCTTCGCAAATTCAAACTGAATCAGCTGATTACAGAATCTCTTGAACTATTAAAGCACGGTGGAAAATGGAAAAAAAATATTGATTTAAATTTAGATCTGGATGATATGGATATGATTATCTCCGACCCTGAGCAGGTCAGACAGGTGATCTGGAATATTCTACTCAATGCAATAGAGGCTTTACCTGAAAGGGGTTTTCTTCACATATCTACAAGACCGGTAATAACTGATGATTCGGAATCAGGCATGATTGAGCTCAAAATAAGAGATTCGGGTAGAGGTTTTTCTGAAAGGTCGCTTAAACAGATGTTTTCTCCTTTTTTTACAACAAAAGAGGAGGGTTCAGGGCTTGGCCTTGCCATTGTTAAACAGATTGTTGAGGGGCTTAAAGGCAGTATTAATCTGCATAATCATCCTGATGGCGGTGCGGAAGTTATTGTTCTCCTTAAAAGGGGGCTATAGTGAAAGACGCCCATACAGGCAGAGACGCCCGGCCGGGCGTCTCTGCGAGGAATGTATTAGAATGGATTTAAATTATAGTGATCTCTTACTTAAGGTATCAAAGCCCAGCAGATATATGGGGCATGAAGTTAATTCTGTAAAAAAAAATATGAATGATATTGATATTTCAATAGCCCTTGCATTTCCTGATGTATATGAAGTTGGAATGTCTCATCAAGGGTTAAAAATCCTTTATCATCTCCTGAATAATGTTCCATGGATTGCAGCAGAAAGGGTATTTTGTCCATGGCCTGATATGGAAAATGAGATCAGGAAGAGAAACCTGTTCATCAGGTCTCTCGAAACAGACAAACCTCTAGATAATTTCGATATAGTAGGATTCAGTGTGCAGCATGAATTATGCTACACTAATATCCTTTCGATGCTTGATCTGGCTGGCATCCCTTTCTTATCCGCTGAGAGAAATGGTTTATCCCCTCTTATTGTGGGTGGCGGCCCGGCCTGTTTTAACCCTGAGCCAATGGCAGATATATTTGATGCGATTCTGATAGGCGATGGTGAAAATGCGGTCTTAGATCTGTGTAAGATTTTAAGGGAAGCAAAAAACAGCAAACCGGAAAAGATAGATTTACTCAAGGCAGTATCGGATATAAAGGGTTTTTATGCCCCATCGTTTTTTAAACCTCACTATGATAACGGCAAAAAGTTTTTTTATATGGAACCGTTGCTTGCAGGTCATGAGGTTGTTGAAAAAGCTTTAATCAGCGACATGAACGAGTCACCATTTCCTGTAAACCAGGTTGTCCCCTATACACAGCTTGTCCATGACCGCCTTGCCATTGAGATCTCCAGAGGTTGCACCAGGGGGTGCAGATTTTGTCAGGCAGGGATGATTTACAGACCTGTAAGGGAAAGAAACCCTGAAGAGATAGCAGATATGGCTGACAAGGCTCTGAAATCGACAGGATTTGGTGAATTATCACTTCTGTCCCTCAGTTCAGGTGATTACAGCTACATTGCGCCATTAATAAAAGAACTCATGGACCGTCAGGCAACGAGAAAGGTAGCGGTTAGTCTTCCTTCGCTCAGAATTGACAGTGTTGATCCTCTCTGGTTCGAACAGATCAAGAGGGTAAGGAAAACCGGTTTTACAATGGCGCCGGAAGCCGGGACAGACAGGCTCAGACGAATAATTAACAAGACTCTTACCAATGAAGAAATTATTAAAACCGCAAGTGATGTATATAAGGCCGGCTGGAAGCTGATAAAATTATATTTCATGATCGGTTTACCGGGTGAAAATGAGAATGATTTGAATGGCATTATTGACCTTGCAAAAAAAGTCGCTTCAACAGGCAAAGGCAAAGTCCGAAAGGATGTACTGAATATCAGTGTTTCGACCTTTGTACCCAAGGCCCATACGCCTTTCATGTGGGAGCCTCAGATAGAATATGAAGAAAGCTTGCGGCGTATTAAATATATACGCGACGGGCTAAAAAGAACACATGTAAATGTAGGATGGAATCAGCCGGAAACAAGCTGGCTTGAGGGTATATTCTCAAGGGGTGACCGTAATCTGACTGCACCTCTTGTAAGGGCATGGAAGGCCGGAGCAAGGTTTGATGCATGGGGTGAATTTTATAATATGGAAATCTGGAAGGAGAGCTTTAAAGCATGTGATATAGATCCTTATATATACCTTCATCGAAAAAGGTCAACGGATGAAAATATGCCATGGGGACATATTTCATCAGGTGTAAATGCTGACTATCTGAAAGATGAATATAAGAAGGCTCAAGAAGGGATCACAACCCCTGACTGCAGGGAAAAATGCCTTAAATGCGGGGTATGTGATTTTGTAAATATCAAGCCTAAAATCAGCAAACCATGGTCAATAACTGATAAGGTTGATAAGATAGATTACAAGGCGAAGGTCTCTGAGGCTCTAAAATCAAAGGGTAAATTCAGACTTTTTTATTCCAAGACAGGCCCGGCACGCTATATCAGTCACCTGGAGTTGATAAAATTGCTTACAAGGGCACTCAGAAGAACCGGGCTTGATATTGTCTTCTCAGAAGGTTACCATCCAATGCCAAGGTTATCATTTGTCTGTGCGTTGCCTGTTGGAACAGAGAGTATCTGCGAGACAGCAGATATTGAATTATATAACCCTGTTTCGGAGGGTATGATAAAGGAAAAATTGAACAGTGAGTTGCCTGATGGAATCACTGTTATAAATGTCAAGGATATACCGGTTAATGGAAAGAGTGCTGTTCTAAGGGAAAGTCATTACCATATTGATATGACAGATGTGGAAGTAAACCGTAAGGATCTGGATAATTTTATTAATATGAGCTATTTGGGCATCCTTAAAAGGACAAAAAAAGGCGAAAAAGAAATAGATGCCCGGAAGATGGTAAAGGACATCCGATTTGGTTCAGGCAATACTATCGAACTTGAAATATTGCATTCCCAAGAACCGGAACTAAAACCGGTTCAAATAATTCAAGAAATTTTCAGGATCAATCCTGATAGCGTGGAAAAGATAAGAGTGTTGAAGGTGAAGCAGATTACAGACTGAAGGACATTCAAGTAAATCCTTTTATTAACGGAGACTCTTACAAGAAAAGAAGCAGGTGCACATATGGCAAGTGAACTTATAATAAATTCAAGACCCCATGAAACGAGGGTCGCCCTGGTAGAAAACGGGGTTGTAGCCGAACTCTATATTGAGAGAAAGACCGGTCAGGAACTTATGGGCAACATCTACCGTGGACGGGTTGTAAGAGTTCTGCCAGGAATGCAGGCAGCCTTTGTTGATATCGGCCAGGAGAGAACGGCCTTTCTATATGTTTCGGATGTCCACAGGGATATGCTTGATTTTGACAGTGTTATGCTTAAGAGGGTCAGGAACGGATCTGATATTATAACCGATGATTACGAGACCGCTGAAAAAAAGGATCCTGAAAAGTCTGTAAATATTGAAGATCTTCTTAGCGAAGGCCGGGATATAATGGTTCAGGTTGCCAAGGAACCCCTTGGAACCAAGGGCGCGAGACTTACATCGTACATTTCCCTGCCGGGGAGACACCTTGTCCTTCTGCCTACTGTAAATCATATTGGTATTTCCAGGAGGATTGAGGACCCTGAAGAGAGGGAGAGGCTTAAAAAAATTATCAAAGATATCAGATCGGATGAATCAGGTTTTATAGTCCGTACAGTGAGTGAAGGAGCTGACAGCGGCAAATTAAAATCCGAAATGGATTTTATGTTGAAGTTATGGAAGGACATTAAAAACCGCATGTCGGGTTCATCAGAACCAGGGCTTTTATACATGGACCTGTCCGTTTCATTAAGGGCGGTGAGAGATCTGTTTACCAAAGAGGTGGACAGACTGATAATTGATAATGAGCATGAATATGAAAAAATAATGGAGTTTGTAGACAAGTTTGCTCCAGCATTAAGATACACCATAGAGCTCTATAATGGTGATGACCCTATTTTTGACTTTTACGGCATCGAAATGGAAATATCCAGGGCCCTTGATAATATTATCTGGCTGAAATCAGGTGGGTATATTGTAATCGAAATGACAGAAGCCTTAACATCCATCGATGTCAACACAGGGAGTTATGTAGGAAAAAGAAATCTGGAAGAGACAATATTAAAAACCAATCTCGAAGCAGTTAAAGAACTGGCCTATCAGCTGCGGTTAAGAAATATAGGCGGTCTTATAGTGATAGACTTTATAGATATGGAAAAGGTAGAAAACCGCCAGCGGGTATTTACAGCGCTTACCGAGGCATTAAGTAAAGACAAGGCGAAGACAAATGTGCTTCCCATGTCTGAACTGGGATTAATAGAAATGACCCGGAAACGGACAAGAGAAAATCTTGGACGTTTTTTAACTGAACCCTGTCAATATTGTGAAGGAAGAGGAGTAATAAAATCAAAAAAGACTATTTCATATGAGATATTCAGGGATCTTGAAAGAGAGCCCCCTCCGGTTTCAGAACACGATGACAAGGTATACATACAGGTAAACCCAGAGATTGCCAATGTAATAAAAGAGGACGAACAGCAATCGATAATGAGTCTTGAAAAAAAGATAAAAAGAAGGATTATCATAATTTCACAGAATGATTTTCATATGGAACAATATACAATAAGCACATGAAAGTTTGACATTAAGGTTCTGATTTGATACATCTTTTATATAATTGATATTAAAAATGGCCAACTCAAGAATAATAACAATTAATTGAATCCAGGAAATGGCAATTAAAAAAATTAAGCCAGATTATTTTGCAGGCATTTTTGTACTTTTAATATTTGTTATTTTAACATTTTATAACTGGTCTTTGCTTGATATTTTAGATTCATATTTTTACCGGATCGGATCAAAACTGGTCCACAGCGAAGCCCGGATTTATAATGAAGTTATTATTATCAATATTGATGAAAAAAAGATAAATAAATATCCTGAAAACAGCAAGTTACCCCATATTAACCTGGCAGATCTTGCAGGACGTCTTCATGAGAGCGGCGTAAAATTTATTGCATGCTTTTTCCCCATCGATAAAAACAGATCAGTTTCAACACTTAAAGAATTAAGAAGACTTTACGAGGAGGTAAACGCCTATCCGGCAGAGAAAAGCAACGCGCGGTTTTCAGAATGGGTACTTCAAAAGATTAACGAAGTTGAAACACGTATTGTTATGGAAAGCCAGACCCCGGACACCATCAAAGATGAAAGCGGTTTAATTACCCATGGATCAAAAGAAAAGATCCGGATAAAGACCCTCGATTATGAACAGGTAATGGGTGTGAACCCGGTATTTTCCGACTTGAAAGACAGGGCTGTAATAATAAACTTCAAAGCCGGTGACGGTCCTTATGCTGAAAATATAATAAAGAGAACGGATGCGGAAATAATTATAATGCAGTTCATCAACACTATTTCAAGCCATACCCTTTTCAGGCCTCCATCCATGATATACCTTGAGTCATTTATTCTCATTCTAATTATATGTTTTCTTATTCCATTCACATCTTCAAAAGGGCATATGATCAGGGCATTATCAGTGCTTGTTATTATCCTGTTGTTAATGGGATTGGTCCTTTTATGCTTCAGATTTACGGGAATGTGGTTAAGATCAGCGAATATCATTTGCGGGATAGTGCTGTTATATCTGTTTTTATCAGTCATCAATGCCCGGTCGAAAGAAGAAAAACTCAAATCCCAGGAGACGAGCCGTATTCTTGGGCTTAACCTGCAAAGCCAGGGAGAGCTTGATCTTGCATATGAGGAATTCAAAACCCTTCCCCTTAATAATGAAACCAAGGATCTTATTTATAATCTTGGCCTGGAATATGAAAAGAAAAAGATGACGGGCAAGGCCCTTGAGCTCTACACTTACATAAACAAAACCGGTGGTTTCAGGGATCTGAATGACAGGATCTCCATGCTTAAAGAGTCAGATCATTCCTCCACAGTCGGAAGGTATGGTGATAAGGACGATTCCAGTGTACTGAGTGATTCCAGCGTAAACACACGAACAATGGTAGGCAGATACAAGATAATTGGAAAACTGGGAAGGGGGTCCATGGGTCTTGTATACAAAGCACAGGATCCAAAGATAAATCGTCTTGTTGCAATAAAAACCATAAGGTTCTCTGATGAGTTTGATGAAGATGTGATCAAGGAAATAAAGAAAAGGTTTTTTATGGAGGCTGAGATAGCCGGAAAGCTTAGTCATCCGGCTATTGTAACGATACATGACGTGGGTGATGACCGCGATCTTACTTATATGGCGATGGAATATCTCGAAGGAGAGGATCTTGATAAATTTATTAAAAAGGAGAATCTCCTCCCGATCAGGACTGTCCTCGATGTTGTAGCCCAGATAGCTGAAGCCCTTGACTTCGCACACAGGAAGGGTGTTATTCACAGAGACATAAAGCCTGCCAATGTCATGCTCTTGAAAAACGGTCAGGTCAAGGTGACTGACTTTGGTATAGCCAAAGCAATCTCGTCATCGAAAACAAAAACGGGTGTGATACTGGGGACACCTAATTATATGTCTCCTGAACAGATAATGGGGCAGAAAATCGACTCGAGATCAGATATTTTCTCTCTTGGTGTTCTCTTTTATCAGCTGCTTACGGGTGAACTTCCATTCCACGGTGACAATCTCAGCGGTCTTCTGTATCAGATAACACAGGTCAAGCATTCTTCACCAAGAAAATATAATCCAAAGATGCCCAAAATCTGTGAGCAGATACTGGACAAGGCGCTTATAAAAGATCCATCCATGAGATTCAGATCAGCCGGTGATTTAGCTAATATTCTCAGAATTCTGATAGAAAAGATGGATCAGCTTAGATCGAAAAGGAACGGAACTGAATGAGAATTAATATTGACTTTGAGGCGGTTCAGACTTGATTATTAAATCTTCAGGTACAACTGATGTGGGACTGAAAAGAGATGGAAATGAGGATTCCTTCTCTGTCGATGATTCACTTGGTCTCTATATTGTAGCAGATGGTATGGGTGGACATCTGGCCGGAGAGGTAGCCAGCCGTATTTCTGTTGATATTATCAACAAAAGTTTTCGCAGGTGGGTGGAAGAAGATGCTTGTGAGAACAATATCTACGGCGGGCCGGATGAAACACTATCGAAGGAAGGTAATTATATCCTTGGGGGTATCCGGCTGGCCAATAAAGTTGTTTATGAATTGGCTCTGGAACAGAAACAATATCATGGCATGGGAACAACGGTTGTCATACTGCTGATTACCCCTTCCATGATAATAACCGCCAACGTGGGTGACAGCCGTATTTATCTTGTAAGGGATGGTGAAATAGAAATGTTGTCCAGGGATCATACGCTTGTTTCTGAACAGGTAGCCATGGGAATGATGACAGAGGAAGATGCTCTTAATTCATCAATGAAACACATTCTAACGAGGAATTTAGGTTCATCGCAAGATGTTGAACCTGAAATATTCGAGCTGGAACCGTCGAACAGGGATTGTTTTGTGCTTTGTTCTGACGGATTGACTGATCTTTTAAGTGATGAAGAAATTCATGAAATGACAGAAGATGCAACTGATCCTGATGAGCTATGCAGGGATTTTATCAGGAAAGTACTTGAAAGAGGCGCCCATGACAATAGCACTATTGTGTCGGTTTTTCTCTCTGACCCTAAAAGATCCAGAAGCGGGCTTTCAAAAAAGATATCAAACCTTTTCACAGATATCTCTTTCGGGGTGCATAAGAAGGTAAAAAAGTAGTACATTTTAAATAATAGATATTGCTATTTTATTTTTTTTCAGAATAATATAACACCTAATACAATTGAGGGAGAAAATCATGGCCAGACTAATCTTGATGTTTAATAATCAGTTGGTTAAAGAATATCCTCTAAAGGAAGAGAGCATTACAATCGGTCGTAATGAGGACAATGCTATTACAGTGGATAATCTTGCTGTCTCCGGTTATCATGCCAGGGTTGATGCTGTTGGCAAAGATTACATACTTACAGATCTGCAGAGTACCAACGGCACTTTCGTTAATGATAAAAAGGTCTCATCCCACAAACTTAGCCATGGTGATAACATCATAATTGGAAAACACCGGATCATCTTTGTCGGTGACGGGAAGGAAATTAAGGTAAAGGCTCCCGTAAAGAAGATCGAAATGGATAAAACGATGATGCTGGATACGGCAAAGCAAAAAGAACTGCTTGCCAAACAACCGGTGGCTGCTGCTGCCGCAACAACAACTCAGAAGACGGGTATGGTTAGTTTTATCGAGGGGACTGATCTGGGCGATATTGAACTGACAAAAAAACTTACAAAGATTGGCAAGGCGGACACGTCAGAGATAAGACTTTCAGGCCTGTTCATGCCTGCCACTGTAGCTACAATAAGCAGAAGACCTTCAGGTTTTGTAATTACACCTATGGGTGGTAAATTGAAAGTTAACGGTGCGGTGATAAAAGAAAGCGTTCAGCTTAAGGATTTTGATATCATTGAAATAAGGAAGATTAAATTCCAATTTTATCAAAAAGGCGCAGAGAAATAACCGGGAAAAAACTCGCTGATAAAAGAGCTTTCTTTAAGGGATTCAAATAGGGAGTTCCATTTTATTTATTCAAGACCTGTATCTTTATTTTTTTTCTTGATTCTTTCCATTCCTTCATCGATTTGCTCTACTGAATATCTTTTTTTACAGTTGGTACACTGGTATATTTCATCAGCTATACGGTCATAGACGAGAGAATCTGAGAAATTGACACCGTGGAAACGGAGTGAAAAATTATATATTCGTATAAAGTCTTTTCCGCTGCAATCACTGCATTTAAAAAATTCATGGATTATTTCTTCCATTCTTTAACTCCTTTATTTTATCTGTTTTAGATATACAAAATGGTTAGTCTTTTTACCTTCTCATTTATTATTTTTCAATAATTTTTTTGATAAAAACCAGATTTTTGCCGATGTATATTGTGTTTTTTTTCATGATGCGCAGGAGCTTTAACAATATATCTCAAATAATTAGACATGATTTATCTAATTTGATAAGCTTCAACACTTATCTGAATCGTTAATCATTTTGCATAAGGGTTATGAAATGAAAATACTAGTTACAGGTACCGCTGGTTTCATTGGTTCTTATACATCTCTCAGGCTTCTGGAAAGAGGGGATGAAGTTGTCGGTTTGGACAATATAAATGAATACTATGATGTAAACGTAAAATACGGCCGGCTTGAACGGGCCGGTATCGACCTGAAAAATATCAAGATGAATAAAATAGTACAGAGCAATATATATCCTGGCTACAGCTTTATAAAGATGAACCTTGAAGAGAGGGAGGTGCTTGAAAGGCTTTTTTCAGAGGAAAAGGTGGATAAGGTAATTAATCTTGCAGCCCAGGCAGGGGTAAGGTATTCTTTGACCAACCCCTACGCCTACATCGACTCAAATATTGTCGGGTTCCAGAATATACTTGAATGCTGCAGGCATAATAACATTAAGCATCTTGCATATGCATCATCAAGCTCTGTCTATGGCCTTAATGAGAATTATCCGTTTTCAACCCATGATAATGTTGACCACCCGATTTCTCTCTATGCGGCGACCAAGAAAGCCAATGAGCTAATGGCTCATACATACAGCCATTTATATCGTATTCCAACCACCGGATTGAGATTTTTTACAGTTTACGGACCATGGGGAAGGCCTGATATGGCACTTTTCCTTTTTACAAAGGCTATCCTTGAGGGAAAACCAATAAATGTATTCAATAATGGTGAAATGAAAAGAGATTTTACATATATCGATGATATTGTTACAGGTGTACTGAGGGTCCTTGATAATCCGCCAAAGGGAAACACTGAGTGGACCGGTACAAATCCTGATCCTTCCAGCTCTCCGGCGCCCTATAAGATATATAACATCGGTAACAATTCTCCTGTTAATCTCATGGATTTTATAAGCGCTATAGAAAGATCGCTTGGCAGGGAAGCACAAAAAAATTATATGCCGATGCAGGCAGGGGATGTGCCTGCCACCTGGGCTGATGTTGATGACCTTGTAAATGATTTTGGATACGCACCCAGCGTTGAGATAGAAGAGGGTGTAGACAGGTTTGTCAAATGGTATATTGAGTATTTCAATGTGAATTTATAAACTTTTTACACTTTAAGGGAAATAACATGGACTTTAAAAAAAACATACTCTGTATTGGAGCCGGTTATGTCGGCGGACCCACAATGGCGATGGTTGCCCTTAAATGTCCGCAGTATAAAGTGACGGTTGTTGACATAAATGAACAGCGGATCAGAGAGTGGCAAAGTGAAAATCTCCCCATCTTTGAGCCAGGGCTTTATGAGGTAGTGAAAGAAGCCAGAAAAAAAAATCTGTTTTTTTCAACCGACATAAATAAGAATATCAGAGAGGCGGATATAATATTCGTATCCGTGAATACCCCTACAAAGACCTTTGGTCAGGGAGCCGGAATGGCAGCTGATCTTCAATACTGGGAGAAGACAGCCAGGCAGATACTCGCAAATTCGGACAGCAGTAAAATCATAATTGAAAAATCCACGCTTCCCGTAAGGACTGCAAAGGCAATGGAAAGGATATTGCACAGCAATCCAAAAGGAATCAGTTTTGAAGTGCTATCGAATCCCGAGTTTCTTGCCGAAGGTACTGCAGTAAAGGATCTTGAGTCACCGGACAGGGTGCTCATAGGTTCAAGAGAAACTGAAGAAGGTATCAGGGCGAGAAAAGAGATAGTCGAGATATATGCAAACTGGGTACCCCGTGAAAAAATCATAGAATCAAATGTATGGAGCGCCGAGCTGTCAAAGCTTACGGCAAATGCCTTTCTGGCCCAGCGTGTTTCATCCATTAATTCTCTCTCAGCCCTGTGTGAAAAGACAGAAGCGGATATAAATGAAGTAGCTTATGCAATAGGCACTGATTCCCGTATCGGGAATAAATTTCTGAAACCCAGTGTTGGTTTCGGCGGCTCCTGCTTTAAAAAGGATATCCTTAATCTTGTCTACATATGCCGCAATTACAATCTCAATGAAGTGGCTGATTACTGGGAGTCTGTCGTTAAGATAAATGAATGGCAGGAAAAGAGGTTTGTACAGAATATGCTTGCAAACATGTTTAATACGGTTGCAGGGAAAAAAATTGTGGTGTTTGGTTTTGCATTTAAAGCAAATACCGGTGATACACGGGAATCCCCTGCAATCTATATAACAAGGGGGCTGGTTGAAGAAAGGGCAAATGTGGTTATTTCAGACCCCAGGGCGCTTGATAATGCCAGAAAGGATCTTAAAGACATAAGTGACTATGTGACATATGAAGAGGATCCCTATAAAGCAGCCGAAGAGAGTCATGCCATTGCCGTTCTTACGGATTGGGAAGTATATAAAAATCTTGATTACAAACGCATATATGATTCAATGGTAAAACCCTCTTTTGTCTTTGATGGCAGGAATCTGCTTGATCATAAAAAGATGTTTGATATCGGGTATAATGTTTTTACAATAGGAAAAGGACCGTTGAAACATATCTAATAGCTGAAAGCTGAAAGCATTATCTGTAGCAATTAAGGAGAATAAAATTTGAGTATCACTACAATAAAAGGGTTCAAGGATATCCTTCCTGAAGAGGCAGCTCTCTGGCAATGGATAGAAAAAAATGCCAGGGATGTCTTAAAAGTATTTGGATTCAGGGAGATAAGGACTCCTCTGCTTGAATGGACGGAACTGTTCACGAGGGGCATAGGTCAGGAAACAGATATAGTCTCCAAGGAGATGTATACCCTTACGGACAGTAAGGGCAGGAAACAGACTTTAAGGCCTGAGGCTACAGCCTCTGTTGTCAGGGCCTATATCGAGCACAGACTTTATCAGGCGAATCCGGTACAGAAGCTTTTTTCCATTGGCCCCATGTTCAGACATGAAAGACCTCAAAAGGGCAGGTTCAGGCAGTTTCATCAGATAAATGCCGAAATATTCGGTGACTCTGGTCCGGGATCGGATGCTGAGCTTATCAATATGGCCATGCACATTTTTGATAAGGTTGGCCTGATGGGTGTAATACTTAACATCAACTCCCTTGGATGTGCATCATGCAGAAGTGTTTTTAAAAACAAATTAAAAGAGTTTCTATCAGATAAATCAGAACATCTCTGCGGAGAGTGTCAGAGGAGGGCTGAACTTAATCCCTTAAGGGTTTTTGACTGCAAGATAGAGTCATGCAAGGCAGCCATGATCGGGGCCCCGGTGATACTCGATCATATCTGCGATGACTGCAAACAGCATTTTTCAACTTTAAAGAAGTACCTTGATATCCTTGGCATTACATATGTTGAAAATCATAATCTGGTGAGAGGGCTTGATTATTATACAAGGACTACGTTCGAGATACAAACCGACAGATTAGGCGCCCAGAGCGCCATCGCAGGGGGAGGAAGGTATGATGCCCTCATAAGCGAGCTTGATGGCCCGCCTCATTCAGGTATGGGTTTTGCTATCGGCCTTGAACGCCTTGTAGCGCTACTTGAAGAAGACAGAAAACCTTTAATTGATGCACCTGATCTCTTTATAATTGCGCTCAACGATGAGGCATTCAGGTCGGCCTTTTTATGGGCAGACAGCCTGAGAAGAGAAGGTGTTTCTGTTGAAATGGAATATGAACTAAAGGGTCTCAAGGCACAGATGAAAAGGGCGGATAAACTCAATGCAAAGAGGGTACTGATAGCTGGTGAAGATGAGCTTATAAAGGGTAAGGCGATACTTAGAAACATGGAAGCAAAGGAACAGGAAGAGGTCTACATTGAGCATCTCATCCCGAGTCTGGTTAAGATATTTAAATAGAAACAGGAAAGATATATGAATATAGATACGCTTGGAGAGTGGAAAAGGAGCCATGACTGCGGTGGCTTAAGGGCAGAGGATGAAGGAAAGGAGGCCCTTTTAATGGGCTGGGTAAACAGCCGTCGTGACCTTGGTAACCTCATTTTTATTGATCTCAGGGACAGAGATGGTATTACCCAGATCGTATTTGACCCGCAAATAGAGAAGGAGAGCCATGAAAAGGCGCACATCTTACGGAACGAATGGGTGATAGCCGTAAAGGGAAGGGTATCACTGCGGCTCAAGGGACAGGATAACAGCAATATGCCGACTGGGGCTATTGAACTCATAGCAAAGGAACTAAAAGTTCTTAACAAAACAGAGGTACCTCCCTTCCAGATAGACGGGGCTGTTGATGCATCAGAAACATTGAGGCTTAAATACCGGTATCTTGAACTCAGGCGGCCAAAGATATTCCTGAATTTTAAAAGGCGGCATCTTATGGCCGCATGCATACGGGGTTATCTCAACGAAAGGGGCTTTCTTGAGGTTGAAACCCCTATCCTTACAAAGAGTACACCTGAAGGCGCAAGGGATTATCTGGTTCCAAGCAGAGTAAACAAAGGGATGTTCTATGCGCTTCCCCAGTCACCTCAGCTTTTTAAGCAGCTTCTTATGGTGGCGGGGTTTGAAAAATATTACCAGATCGTGCGTTGCTTCAGAGATGAAGACCTCCGCGCAGACCGGCAACCAGAATTTACACAGGTCGATCTTGAGATGTCATTTGTAAATGAAGATGACGTGATGGATATATTTGAGGGGATGGTGAAGAGGCTTTTCAAGGAGATACTTGCGATAGATATTGTAGAGCCGATCCCACGCATGGAATATGCTGAGGCAATGGACAGGTTCGGTAATGACAGGCCTGACACAAGGTTTGAACTGGAGCTTAAAAATATCTCTGATATTGTCTCCGGCTGTGAATTCAAGGTATTCAAGGAGACAGTGGAAAAGGGGGGCGTAGTAAGAGGTATCAATGTCAAGGGTGCAGCCAATGATTTTTCCAGGAAGATTATAGATGAACTTGCGGCATATGCAGCGGAATTCGGGGCAAAGGGGCTTGCATGGATAAAGATAACAGACGGCCCATGGCAATCGCCCATTGCCAAGTTTTTAAAGGGGGAGGAGTCCAAGGCCATTGAAAGGGCATTTGATGCGGTGCCTGGCGACCTTATTCTTCTTGTGGCAGATAAGCATGGTATAGTGAATCAGGCATTAAGCGCCCTCAGGCTCAATATTGCTGCAAGACGAAATCTTATTCATAAGGATAAATTCAGCTTCCTGTGGGTAACAAAATTTCCACTTATTGAATATAATGAAGAGGAAAAACGCTATCAGGCAATGCACCATCCATTTACATCGCCTTTATACGAAGACACGGATATGCTTGATACTGACCCTTTAAAGGTTAGGGCAAGGGCCTATGACCTTGTATTGAACGGTGTTGAGATAGGAGGAGGGAGTGTACGTATACATGATACTGCCATGCAGGAGAGGATTTTTGATATCCTGGGGATTTCAAAGCAAGAGGCAGAGATGAAGTTCGGTTTTCTTCTCGAAGCCCTGAAATATGGAGCGCCTCCGCATGCAGGTATGGCTATAGGATTTGACAGGCTTGCCGCCATAATGTCCGGTGCGGATTCAATAAG
>CAZSZQ010000037.1:0-6338 GCA_964610475.1 uncultured Desulfatiglans sp. | reverse complement strand
TGGCTATAGGATTTGACAGGCTTGCCGCCATAATGTCCGGTGCGGATTCAATAAGGGAGGTTATTGCCTTTCCAAAGACATCCAGCGCATCGTGTCTCTTGACATCCGCCCCATCCATTGTGGATGATGATCAGCTTAAGGAACTGGGTCTTTCAGTAAGATAATTTTAAAACAAAAAACCCTCTGCCCTGATACAGGCAAAGGGTTTTTTGTTTTTCAAGACAGGTTATTCGTTGTCTTTCCAGATTCTTAGGGTGGTGTATATTGCAGATCTTCCTCGTTTTACAAGCAGCAGGATCTTGTCACCGGGTTTATAACCCTTAAGTTTTGTGTAAAACTCATTCTCTGTTGTCATTTTAACACGGTCAACCTCAAGTATTACATCGCCCTGTCTTAATCCTGCCTCAGCAGCAGGTGAATTGAAGGCTACATCCAGCACAAGGAGTCCTTCATTGTCTGATATACCATACCTCATTGCTTTTTCAGGCGTCAGGGCCTCTATTGTCATACCAATGTCCATTTGTGAGGACTGGTCATCCATTGATATCTCATCAGATAGCGGTCTTTCTCCCAGTTTAACACGGAAGGCCTTTTTTTCACCCTTTCTGATAACCACAACCTCTGCATCTGTACCGACCGGGGTTGATGAAACAATGTAGGGAAGTCTTTTAGAATCGTTGATCTCTTTGCCCTGAAATGAGACTATAACATCACCGCTTTTAAGCCCGGCCTTTTCAGAGGGACTGTCAGGATAAACCTGAGAAACAAGGGCGCCGTTTTTACTCTCAAGCTTAAACTGTTCCTTGAGATCATCTGTAATTTCCTGAACACCGATGCCGAGCCATCCCCTTACTATTTTTCCCGTTTTAAGCATTGGAAGCAGATCCTTTGCCATGTTGATAGGTATTGCAAATCCTATTCCTACGCTACCTCCAGTCTGTGAATAAATAGCGGAATTTATACCTATAACCTCACCATTTATATTCATCAGGGGGCCTCCGCTGTTTCCCGGGTTAATGGAGGCGTCTGTCTGTATAAAATTGTCAAATGTGCCTATACCCACATTATCTCTGTATTTTGCGCTGACAATGCCTGCGGTTACAGTATGACCAAGGCCATAGGGGTTCCCTATTGCCACCACCCAGTCTCCGACCTCAAGGGAATCCGAATCGCCAAGCTTAAGGGCACTGAAATTTTTCGCATTTTCTATTTTTATGAGGGCAATATCGGTTTCAGGGTCGCGTCCTATAATTTTTGCTTCAAAGATGCTTTCATCCTTAAGTGTAACTTTGATCTCATCTGCCATCTCAACAACATGGTTATTGGTAAGAATATAACCCTCTTTGTCTATTATGAAGCCGGTTCCCAGCCCGGACTGAGGGATTTCCCTGGGGAGACGGTCACCATAGAATCTTTCAAAGAAATCCCTTAAAGGATCATTCTGGCCGAATGGAGAAAATTGTCTCTGTTTTATTATCTTTTTTGTACTGATATACACTACAGATGGGCCGGCCTCCTTTACCAGGCCGGAGAAGCTTTCGGGCGCCGGTTTGGCATATACTCCGGATGAACACAGCAGACCAACAAGAACAGACACAAGCATTACAATAAATGCCTGTATTATTTTTTTACTAGGTGAATCCCCGTGTGACTTATTATATATGTTTTTCATTTTATACTCCTTTTTCGAGGTTAATAACATGCTGACAATGATTTATTAGACAGATATATTAAAATATTGTTCCTGAAATAACAACTATTCGGGAACCGTAAATCTTATTCGCATAAGAACCTGATCATTCTCCTTATTATTCAATGAAGGTGCAGGGGGGTGAAACCTTCCTAACTCTTCTGCCCTTTGAATAAATGTTTCATAGTTTTTTGAGGGGATAGTGACTTTAATTGAATTTGTATATCCCGTGCTGTCATGATCTTCCTTTGATATTATCTTACCTTCTGCCGCAAGGATAATCTCATTTAGCTGAAAGAGAAGATAATTGTTTTTTACAGAGGGAAGACCCGTTTCAATCATCTTTAATATATCATTAGACTGAGTATCAAGGCGGTTTTGCCCTCTGGATACGGAAAAGATATTGTCTGAAGAGAGGACACCTGATTCATTTCCTGATACCGGGATAAATTCAAGATCAAGGGATTCCTCATCAAATTTAATGCTGTTGCGTCCTGTAAGTAATTTTTGATTGTCCGACATTGCTGTTTTCACATTTTCGGGTTTATCATTATAAATACTGGTAAAGATAAAAAATACAAGGACTGCCGTTGCTGCAAGCGTTACATATTCCATAGGGAGCCTGAATCCTCCTGAGCCGGGGATAAAATCAAGCAGCTTCAGATACCATGGACGTTCAAGAATGGTTTGATTCACCCTGCTTAATAAATTATCAGGCGCCTTAAGCCTTTCCATCTCTTTCATCTCTTTTGCGATGGTTTTCATATGAAAAAAATCATTACTGCATTCTTTGCATGAAAGCAGGTGATCTTTCACATCTCTGTTAAGATCACTATCAAGTGCCTTGTCAAGATATTCTGAAAGGAGAGATTTTATTTTATTGCATTCCATTTTATATTATCCCCGCCAATTTACTCCTGAGACCTAAACGCGCCCTTGAAAGTTTTGATTTTACCGTGCCAAGCCTGTTATTAGTTATACTTGCAATCTCCTCATATGATAATCCTTCTACATCACGGAGAACCACCATCATTTTCTGATCGGGAGGCAGTGAATTAATGGCTTTCTGTATTCTGCTAATTCTTTCCTTCTGTTCAATGTTAATGTCAGGCTGATCATTCTGATCGTAAACTACCGAAATGCTGTAATCCCGGTTTTCCTCATCATCATCCATGGAAATCCTTGATTTTGAACGTCTGTAATCAAGGGATTTCACCCTGTTTTTACAGGTGTTGATGACAATCCTGTAAAGCCATGTATAAAAAGATGACTTAAACCTGAACCCTTTTAATGCCTTATATACCTTTATGAAAATGTCCTGGGCAGAGTCTTCAGCCTCCTGTCTGTCACCCAGAAAACGATAGCATAAATTATATACCCGGTCCTGGTATTTTAAAACGATTTTTTCAAATGCGGAATAATCTCCTGTTTTAAAAGAATATATTAGAACCTCATCATTTACAGAACTATCATTTCCGGTTATTTTTTCTGTTTTCATGTGATTAGACAATTACTAATTTAAAAGGTTCCGTTCGTATAAAATTATTTTCTATACCTGTTTATTTCATCCCGCAGATCCATGGCGGCTTCCCTTACTGCGGATGTAAAATCTAAATCATTTCCGGCATATATGATTCCGCGTGAAGAATTGACAACCATACCTGTTCCGTCTGGTGTTCTGCCGTTTATCACCGCCTTTTCCACATCTCCTCCCTGTGCGCCTATCCCCGGAACAAGAAAAGGAATTTCACCTGCAATAGCCCTTATTTTACCCAGTTCTTCGGGGTATGTAGCCCCGGTCACCAGCATGATATTTTTATTATAATTCCATACCGATACGGAACGTTTTGCTATTATATGGTATATCTTTTCATTGCCTGACTCGATATCCTGAAGATCTCTCGCCCCGGGATTGGATGTCCTGCACAGGATTACAACCCCCTTGTCCGCTCTGTCAAGAAAGGGTTTTAATGTGTCTCCGCCCATATATGGATTGACAGTAACTGCATCAGCACTATACCTTTCAAATGCCTCTGTTGCATACATCTTTGCAGTAGCACCGATATCCCCGCGCTTTGCATCCAGGATAACAGGTATATCAGGGTATTTCCCGTGGATATACTCAATAGTCAATTCAAGTTCATGCTCAGCACCAAAGGCAGAGTAGTAGGCGATCTGAGGCTTGTAGGCACAAACCAGATCGTGTGTTGCGTCGATGATCTCCCTGTTGAATTCAAATATGGGGTTCTGCATGCCTCTTATGTGATCCGGGATTTTTTCCATATCAGGGTCAAGGCCGACACAAAGGAGGGAATTGGATGATTGCCATCTTGCCTTAAGTTTTTCCATGAAATTCATATTCTGTTATCTCCGGTCAAATTGTTATCTATCTACTTTCCTGTTATTTTTTTCACTGCACTGATCAGCGTGTCCGGTATTCTGACCGGTTTTCTTTCGTTATTGATGCATGCATGCACGGTAAAGCCTGTCACAAGGAGTGTATTGTTATCTGAATATATCTCATAATCAAACCTGAGCCTTACCTTTCCTATCTCTGAAATGGATGTCCTTACATTAATTACCTCATCATAACCGACGTTTGCGAAATATCTGGCAGATGCCTCTATAACTGCGAGTGCTGATCCTTTTTCTTCCAGATCTGAATAGGGATAACCCACTGCCCTCATGTATTCGGCCCTTCCGACCTCAAAAAATGTAAGATAATTGCCATAATAAACCACACCCATACGGTCTGTATCCTTGTACCTGACCCGTATCTGCGTGGTGTGCCATCCATTTTCAATCATTTTATGTTTCCTTTCCGATCCGGTTTTAATTGCTTGAAAGCCTTATCCTGAAGATATAAGGCCAGTATTTTCCTGTAACAAGAAGGTTATCATTTTCAGGGTCATATGCGATTCCGTTTGCAGGGTCATCTACCCTGAATGTGTGATGGCCTTTAAGTATGGTTCTAAGACTAAATGTATCAACCACTGCCCCTGTTTCAGGGTCTATCTTTTTAATATCAGAGGTCAAAAAGATATTGGCATAGATATACCCCTTAATGTACTCAAGCTCATTAATCGCCCTGACTTCACCATTTTTATCATGCACCTGTAATCTCTTTACCACCTCAAATGTCTCAGGGTTCAGAAACTGAAGGGTGGATGTCCCGTCACTCATGATCAGATTTTTACCATCATTGGTAAGCCCCCATCCTTCTGTGTCATAATGAAAATTTTTTATGAATTTGAAGGTCTCAAGGTCATAGACATAACCTGTCTTTGACCTGTAGGTGAGTTGTACTATCCTGTTATTAAATATTGTTATTCCCTCTCCAAAAATGGGGCGCGGGAGTGAGATGTATTTAAGTATCTTGCCAGTCTCAAGATCGATTTGACGCAGGCTTGAGGGGCCATCCTTGCACGGGCCTGTGCCTTCATATATAAACCCGTTATGCAGCTCAAGCCCCTCTGTCTGGGAGTTTTTATCATGTGGATATACATCAAGCACCATACTGCTTTTTTCTATTTTAACATTTTCAGATGCCTTGCAGCCTGAGATGGATGTAAATAATATGAAAGATAATATGACAATTATCAATCTGGACTGTAGATTTTTATTTATCATTAATTGCCTTCTTTGAGCGCTGTATTGGATTCAAATTCTTTTACTATCTTTTCTCTCACATCTTCAATAAGTCTTGATTTATCTGTCTTTGAATAATCAGTAACATTTACAGGGGTTAGTATGGAGAGGGTTACGTTCCCAGGTTTTATGGCTAATGAATCCTTTGACATAATAGACCATGTCCCGTTCAGCACCACAGGAATAATTTGTACCCCTGCGTCATGGGCAAGAAAAAAACCGCCCTTTTTGAATTCCCCGATATTCCCATCCAGGCTGCGTGTACCCTCCGGAAATATCATTACGGAAACACCTGACCTTATCCGATCAGCCGCCTCTCTCAGGCTTTGTATTGCCTTTCTCCTGTCTTTTCTTTCTATGCTTATATAACCTGCCCCGCGCATGGCACGCCCGAAAAGGGGTATTTTAAAGAGCTCTGCCTTTGCTATCCATCTGAACTGTGCAGGAAGGGCGGAAAAGAGCACAAGGATATCAAAATTACTCTGATGGTTGCACATGAAGACACAGGGCTTTGATAGATCAAGGTTTTCAAGACCTTTCACCTGAATCCTGATGCCTGATGCCCACAGTATGGAATTTGCCCACCACCTGCCAATTTTATGCGGTCCATTCCCGTTCCGGGAGAAAAAGGCAGTACAGATCGCTGCAAGGCTCATTGTAATGGTACTAAGGATTGTCCAGACAAATATAAAAACATATCGAATCATTAAAAATTTCTCTTTCAATTTTTTAGGCGACATACTAGCAGAAAAGATGGATCGGGTCATCTAAAATTGGTCATTGGTGACTGAAATAAACTTAAATGACAGTGTTTTAGGTTTTAAAATAAAGTGAACATAGCAGTGTCCTTCGCAGCAGAGACATGTTTTATCCGCCGCCGTTTTTCAGCTTCCGTCTTCGTTAGATCCTATGACGGGACATGATGGTGGGACAGGAACCCGTCTCTCATGAATATTTTCTTGCCCTTATTATTATAACACGTGTATAATACGTGCATTAT
>CAZSZQ010000036.1:19704-24700 GCA_964610475.1 uncultured Desulfatiglans sp. | reverse complement strand
TAATCTGTTTAACTATTCTGATCCTTTTTATTTCTATCAATGTCAAAGGGCAGCCAAAGAAAACGCTTGAGGTTCAATCACCGGATAAGACTGTAAAGGTTGTCTTGACCTTTGCAGATCAAATTAGATATTCGGTCCTTGTTGATGAAAAAGTCATTATTGAGCCATCGCCAATCTCCATAACTGTTGGTGATAATCAGGTGCTTGGGATAAAACCAGTTATTTCCGATTTTAAAATAAATATTGTTAAACAGGATATTAAGCCGGTAATACCGGAAAAGTATGCAACCATTCATGATTATTACAGTGAAATGGCAATAGCCTTTAATGGTAATTATTCTGTTATTTTCCGGGTATACAACAATGGTGTGGCATATCGTTTTCAAACCCGCATGAACAGAGGTCTGAAGGTCTATTCTGAGGAGGTGACATTTAATTTCACGGGAACCAACCATATCTATTTTCCGGAGGAAGATGGCTTTTTTTCACATAACGAACGATCCTACCAGTATGTACAGCTGGATAAGTTACCTGACGGAAAGCTTGCAAGCTTACCTGTTCTGGTAGAAACAACAGGGCCAAAAATTCTGATTACTGAAAGCGCTTTACGTGATTACCCCGGACTCTGGATTAAGAGCAGCGCAAGTAATACACTAAAAGGAACCTTCCCGCAATATCCCCTTGAAACCAAAATGCAACCCTTCAATATGGGTGAAATCCTGGTTAAAGATCGCAATTTTCCTGTTACAAAATATGCCGACTATATAGCTGAAACAGATGGAAGCCGATTTTTCCCATGGCGGATTATGGCAATAGCCCGGGAGGATGGCGATTTAATAAAGAATCAACTGGTTTATCAACTCGGAGAGGATTTGAAGTTAAAAGATACTTCCTGGATTAAACCCGGGAAAGTAGCCTGGGACTGGTGGAATGATAATAACATCTACGGTGTAAATTTCAGATCCGGTGTGAATACCGAAACTTATAAATATTACATTGATTTTGCCTCAAGGTTTAAAATTGAATATATAATTCTAGATGAAGGCTGGTACGTGCTTGGTGATCTACTGAATGTTGTTCCAGGGATGGATGTGGAAGAAATTATCAGGTATGGCAAAGAAAAAAATGTAGGGGTTATTCTCTGGGTGATCTGGAAAACCCTTGATGAACAGCTTGAGGTTGCTCTGGATCAATTTGAAAGATGGGGCGCTGCCGGTATTAAAGTTGATTTCATGCAGCGTGACGATCAGGAGATGGTAAATTACTATTGGAAAATAGCTTCGGAAGCGGCCAAAAGAAAATTACTGGTAGATTTTCATGGCGCTTATAAACCGAGCGGGCTGCGCCGGGCATTCCCCAATGTTATTACCAGAGAGGGTGTAAAGGGACTGGAGCATAACAAATGGAGTAAAGAGATCACCCCGACACATAACCTGACATTACCATTTATAAGGATGGTATCCGGTCCTATGGACTATACACCCGGGGCAATGATAAATGCACAGCCGGAAAGTTTTCAGGTTATCTATTCCCGTCCAATGAGTATGGGTACACGAGCGCATCAGGTTGCGATGTATGTTATTTATGAAAGCCCTCTGCAGATGATGGCTGACAGTCCATCAAATTACATGAAGGAATCTGAATGTGCTGAATTTATTTCACAGATACCTACCACATGGGAGGATACACGAGTATTGGCAGCGAGTGTAAGCAGGTACATTATTCTCGCCAGAAAAAACAGCGGCAACTGGTATGTCGGCGCTATGACAAATGAAGAGGCGCGGGAATTCACCATAGATCTGTCATTTTTGGACACAGGCAACTATTCTGCTGAAATACTGGAAGACGGAATAAACGCAGATCATTATGCGGGCGATTACCGCAAGGTTAATCGAATTGTTTCAAGATTGGATGCTATGACAATAAAATTAGCCCCGGGTGGCGGTTGGGCAGCTAAAATAATACCTCGGACAGGAAATTAGTAATAATAAAGGGGGACGCAAGTTAACAATTTATTTGACAATAGCGTAAATGAATAGAGGGACCTTTAAAAAGTAAATAACTCTGAATGCCAGTAATAACAAGGCGATCGAATGATATTATCTTTGACTGTCTTGTAGTGGGGAACTGAAAAGGTAAAAATATTTGATTGATTTATCTTTTTACCAACTGGTCCACAATTGATTCTGATGCACATCATTGACATAACAATGTAAAATTCCTATATTTTCGTTTTAAAATCTGATTATACTACGTGTCTTTTATAATTAACTGTTATGGAAAAATGAATGACCAGGCAGTATCTCGGACATCTTTTACCGGATGATCCTCTCCACAGTTATCTTTGTTCTGAGATTGCATCACAAATGGCAGCCCACGGGACACCTGCCGGTTTCCGTGTATTTCGATTCGTCCATTCAAGGGATGTATACCTGTATGAAGAGGCTAACGGCCTGTTCAGTGTGGTCGGCAAGTTCTTTCCCCCTGGCCGCCGTTTAGCACCCGGTTTGGTATGTCCACCCACAGAAACCGAATTTCATAATCTGCTTTTTCTTCATAAACAGGGGCTCAGTAACTCCCATTACAAAATCGCCCGGCCGCTTGGTTATAATCCGTTGATTAATAATGTTTTAATAACAGAATACCTTGACGGGCAACTTCTTGGGGATGTTATTTACGATGCAATCCGGCATAGCCGGTGGGACAGACTTTACTGCAAACTTTCTGCTCTTGCCGGTTTTCTTGCCGGGCTGCACAACCGTACGGCCGGAGACAGGACAGTGGATTTCAGTAATCCTTATGAATACACCGGCAGACTCATAGAATCCCTTGTCCGAAAACACGGAATGGATAGAAGCGAGGCGGATGAATTATACCGGCTTCGTGAGAACTGGCTTAACCGGGCATTTATGCGGGAAGACCAATGGGTGATTGTACATGGTGATGCGACCCCTTCCAACTTCAAGGTCGGTTCAGGAAGGCAGGTAATGATTTTTGATCTGGAACGAATGATGCGGGCAGACCGGGTTTTTGACCTGGGCCGACTGTCCGGAGAACTAAAACATTATTTCATGCAGAACACAGGAAACCGATGGCTGGCAGAACCCTTCATCGGCCACTTTTTGTGGGAATATTGCGGCTTTTTCCCTGACAGGCAGGCGGCATTTAAATCAATTACCAGGCGGATCCCCTTTTATTCAGGCATCACCCTTCTGCGTATTGCCCGAAATAACTGGATCAACTGGAACTACCGAAGGCAGCTCCTTGAGGAGGCCAAAGAAAATCTGAGGGCAAACACATGAAAATCAAAGGCATTATCTTCGATATAAACGGAACACTTATAAATATTAATACAGATGAAGGTATGGATGAGATATACCGTGCAATAAGCCACTTTCTTACTTATCATGGTATCTATCTCCACCGGGGAGATGTGCGTGACAAATACTACAGGATAATGGAGAAACAGATCAAATCCAGTAAAGAGGAGTATCCTGAATTTAATGCTATTACCCTCTGGCAGGAGTTCCTCTTGTGCAGCCTTAATCCTGAAAAGATAGCTTCTCCCGAAATACTTGAGGTCATGCCGCAATACCTGGCTGATATGTACCGTGGAATTTCCCGTAACAGGCTGGAGCTCTATCCGGATGTAAAGGTTGTTCTGGATAAGCTCAAGCCCCGCTTTCCCCTGGCGGTGGTATCCGATGCGCAGAGTGCATGGGCATTACCTGAAATGAGGGCTGTTGGCATAGAAGAATATTTTAATCCGGTTATCATCTCTGGTGATTATGGATATCGAAAACCTGATCCCAGGTTATTTCAGGCTGCTCTGGACAGGATAGGGGCCAGGCCCGAAGATGTTCTTTTTGTAGGGAATGATATGTACCGGGATGTGTTTGGTGCCGGGGCAATTGGCATGAAAACAGTATTCTTTCTTTCCAATCAGGGCAGACAGGAAATGGAAGGTGTTAAACCCGACTATATTATTTACAGGTTTTCTGAACTGTTAAAGGCTATTGAATTCTTCGAAGTCCGATAATAAACGGTTGCAGAATAGCGGAAAAGCCTATATTCCATTTATAATACGTGTTTATCCATTTGGTTTAATTCACTATGTTTTTTCAGATATTTTATGACAAACAAAAGAGGTTATATAAATTGAAAAAAACCAGTCTTCCCATAAAAAATTCAAATATTATATTATGTATCATCGTAATATTGGTTAGCCTGCTTTTCGCTTGCCATAACGCAGACAAGGATAAAGAAAATATTACATTGATAGAGGATATCCAAGAAGATATAGCGGAAGCTGATAAAAGCCCTGAAGAGTATTACCTGAAAAATTATAAACCAGCAGAACCGCGTTATTGGTCAAAAATAGCATCCTGGATTGTTGAAGACTCGATAAACAGAAGCTACATTCAAAAAAAACCTGCAACTTCTATTCTTGATCTGGGGTGCGGATACGGCACATTGCTGGCCTTCTCAGCAAAGATATATGGCGCTGAAGGCGCCTGCATGGATGTCATAACTTACCTTAAACCGGAGATTATGAAAAAATATAATTTATCATTTATAAAAAGCAACATTGAGAAGGACCCTTTTCCTTTAAGAGAAAAACAGTTTGACGTGATTATCATGACAGAAGTATTGGAGCATTTGAATTTTCATCCTGTTCCAACGCTAAAAAAAATCTGCAAAATTCTGAAAGATGATGGCGTATTTTTTATATCGACTCCGGATGCAGACGAAGGATGGGGAAGGACTACAAAATATTACACTTCAGTAGATAACATTCCGGCAGTTAATCAGGATGCCAAATGGATTGATGACCATATATGGCAATATAACCGCCAGGAATTAGAAAGTGTGTTACATAAAGCCGGATTTGAAGTCTATCGCATGGATCATTCTGAAGGTCCACAGGGCAGACATTTTAATGTATGGTCTAAAAAACAGACTGCTTTAACCGATAATCAAGCGACTCCATAAGCCT
>CAZSZQ010000036.1:2799-19604 GCA_964610475.1 uncultured Desulfatiglans sp. | reverse complement strand
TAACTGACTGAAGAGCATCCCTCTTTCACTTTCATTCCACCGTCTTTAGATGGCGGTCGTTGAGTTAAATTCAGTGCAAAGCTGACGCTTCTAATCTCCTGACAGGATGCTGTTCACATACGCTACAAATACATCTGCGTAAGTTTCGGTGCCGGATGATAACCATATCGATCGGTATGGCTCCTGATCAATAACTGATCTGAGCCTTTTGTCCCAGTAATGCCATACGGGTTCTTCCATCAATCCATCATTATACGCTAGATAAGCAACGTTTAAAAATTTCAGTTCATCTCTAAAAGGCTTTGTACGTCCGATCAAAATGCTGTCTTTAAATCTCTCCCTCTGCTCTACACTATAGCGTTGCTTGATTTCATATTCATTTATCATTGCCTTGGCCAGATATGGATGCTTCTTAGCTAGATCCACCATTTCCCTGTTCAAGGCTTCGGTTTTTTGAGCTAATTTCACGGCCAGATACAGGTCCGAGCTGTTGATAAATTCTGTTTCATACTTCATATTATCCAAGAAGAGGCTTCCGTTTTCTGCGCGTGCTTTCTTTATATAACCTGCTTCGCAAACCCTCCTTTTAATGTTAGATCCCATGGGGGCGCGCCATTCGCATGTAATATCAAAGTCATCCGTGCTGTTAAGAGAATTATACATTTCAAATTTGAGGTCTTCCGCTTTCATCATTTCCACTCTCAGTGAATTTAAAATACTTCCACCTTCGACTATGATCTCTTCCAGGATATATTCCTGTGAGTCACTATCAAAGGTATATCCCATGAACGGACTGCCCTGAACCGTTGTTTCTCTACTCCGGGTTCCATCAATACCGGCAGTAGATTCCGCAGGCAGATTACTCCAAAAGGAGGCCTTGTCTTCATCAGGGGTTATCCCAAACTTTCCCTCTGCATATATCCCTGAAAGAACTTTTGCTGAATGTACATGGCCTTTCTTCGCGGCCATTTCCAGCCATCCTATACCGGCATCGGTATCCCGTTCTCCTCCCCAGCCGTTCAGGCACATATATCCCAAATTATACATTGCGCCCGCATCACCACGTTCCGCCAGTTCCAGATATATACCTAAAGCACGCAGCCTTGCCTGATCATATCCCTGGCGCGCGGCCTTCATTATCCATGACAGACCTTTCGTGTCATCCTTTTCGACTCCATCTCCATTGATATACAGAGAGCCCAGAAGGAACTGCGCCTCCGCATTGTTCTCTTCAGCTAAAGGGAGAAGCAATTCGTATGACCTGGTAAAATCTTCATTCTGAATGCTCGTTTTAGCCTCTTCAAGCTGATCAGCATATGACAATACTGAAAAAGCAAAACAAAACAGCAGGATAATACACGGGAGCCTGTAGAATTTCATTTTGGACCTCCTCAAAGAGTCTTTACAAGACACACCAGCGCAGTTGTTTTTCAAATCTTATCTCCACGGAACACGGAGTCGCACCAGGCTAGGGAATAGATATCAAAGCACTTCCATTCAAAAGGATATGTATTTTCAGGGTCTATATCGATTTTTTGATCCCCTAAAAATAAATTATACGGGCTTGCTTCCTCTCTCAATTACCGGAAATCTTTTGTTGGCGCGATTTGCCGCCCAATTGCCAGCGCTTATACCTGTTTCGTAATTTTATCGACAAAGGTGTCGTAACCTAAGGTTAGTTTAAAAGAATTCCCTTTTTAGGAATGAAGTATATGGAGTTCAGTGTTGTATGTCAATAAAGAACTACCCCATCATATTGTAGATACTTTTAACAGCATCAAAATGGTAAATGAGTTTTGAAGCGGGATGTCCTTTAGAAATTCAGTTACCGACACGTGCAGAAATGGATATAACCATCTGAGGCCAGGGACATCGAGATTAGATTCCTCTGGGATATTGCACAATGTTATGTTATACATAAAAAAAATAAATATATTCCTGAAAAATGAGATATTCAATAACTAAAGAGCGCACCTCTTTCGCTGAAAAAAAAATCATGTATTGCGGTTGTGCCCAAAAGACCATATCGAAAAACCTGGCTTAAACGCCTCCGGCAAATACGCCGGAAAGAAAAGGAGATTGACCTATGTTGAAGAACAAATTTATCTTGACTATTATGCCAGCAATAATGATGAGCCTATTGTTTACCTCCAGCGTTTATGCGCTGAACTACACCAATAGACTTGGGAACAAGGCCACTTTCGAGACCCTTGAAGAGACTCGCGTGAGCAGCCCCGCAGCCGCAGCCTCACAGGGGGCCGGCAAGGTGATTTACAGGTCGCACCCTGTACTCGACGGCTATCCCAAAGGAACTACCTATGTGTATCGGTCGGAGAACCTGTGGTGCGGGCGCGCCAATCGTTCCAACACCAATATCCTGGTTTTTGCCGAGAAGTCCTTCCAGGACAAGGATACCGCACTTTCATACCTGAAGGATCTCGGCCTGATCAACATCATTGATACAGCAATCGGCAGTGTGGTGCTCATCACTCCATCCGATCCCAAAGCCGGTTTCACCGCCGGCGACCAGAAGCACTACTACGCCCTCCAGACGGCGATGCTTTCGCTGGGGGGATCTGAAAGAGCCAACGACATCGTTACGACCTACTCCGACGGCAACTACTTCGGTGGCTTCGGCTTCATTTATGTCATCGGCATCGACGGCGGCGCGACGTTCTTCAACAACTTCATTGCCAGCACTCCCGACTACGCGAGCCGCATTGCCGGCGTTCTGCTGATCAACGGTAAGATGGATGAGGTGCGCAAGGTGGCCGGCGTGCTACCCGCCTATCTGGTGAACGCCACTGAGGATGTCGAAGCGCGGTACAAGGCCGCAAATAAAACAGACGCTGTAAAGGGCGATGCCAGGACAAAGACCTGCTTCAATCAGGCCCTGCCGCTTCAGCAGGTGATTATCCACAGAGAATCAAATCCAAACACTTCGGCGATTATCAAGAGGGTATATGAAGAGATGTTCTCCAGGGCGATGCGAATCCCTGTTGTTAAACAGGGTTTGTACAGCGCCGGCACACCCTTTCAGGGATATAATTTCGATCAGGCGCCCTATTCTCTGGCAGCCCGGAACGTAGTCATAAACGGTGTGGCTACAGGCGGTATTTCGGTATTTTCACACCAGGAAGACAGGTTCTCCAGCATCAAGTCCAAAACTGGTGAATATATGCAGACATGGTACGAGTATGTACCCGGCGAGGTTCTCCAAAACAGGGTAGCACCAGGTACGGTTCCGCTGATAATCGCCCTGCACGGCGGGGGTGATGATCCGCAGGCCTTTGTTGAAGAGGTCGGCTGGCTGGAGACGGCGCGCCAGAAGCGGTTTATCATAGTGGCTCCGGAACACCAGGGTCTCTATTCTGATCAATCCGTCCTTGGAGAATCGATAGCTGCTCTGGCCGCATACATGATGAAGAGATATCCTGCGATTGATGCTTCACGCGTATATGCGTCCGGCTATTCAATGGGCGGAGGGGCGACTCTAACAATTTCTACGAACCATCCACAGCTGCTGGCAGCAGTTGTAGACATGGCCGGTGCAATGTTCAATTTTACAGACCAGATGGATGAGAAGTTCAAAGAAACAGACCTGCCATTCATGTACTTAACGAGCGCCTATGACCTTGAACCCAATATAAACCCTGAAGACAGGAGTCTTTCAGACAAATCCCAGGTGCTGATGAATAAATTTTTAAATTATAATAACATGAACCAGGTCAGCTATGACTTTAAGGCATACCCGAAGTGCGGTTTTAAGGCTGACGCCTGGTCCGAGACTATATTGAATGATGAACACAAGAATTTCATATGGTATCTAAATAACTCACAGGGGGTACCCATGGTGGCGCTCAACTATACCGAAGATCTGATCCATGCTCTGTATCCGCAGTACGCCAGGATGGCGTGGGACTACCTGACTCAGTTCTCACGCGATCAGAAGACCGGAGCGATCAAATATAATCCCTAGGCAAGATCGGGGTCCGGTAGCACAGCGTCATGCTACGCGCTACCGGACCGCATTACCTATAATGTTTCAGTCCTGTCCATGACGCCGGCCTGTCTGACAGGAGAGTGTAACGAGAATCACACAGAGGTAGAAGCTGTGGAAATGATTACTGACAGAATAAGAGAGGAGAAGAGAAGAAATAGGGTACGCACCTCAAAATATCAATCCGGCTTTAACCCAGATTTTTCAGTAGCCATCTACTGCGGCCTGAAAAACCTTGCTGTCCCGCCCGTGGCGTGATTTCACGATTTTAATCCTTACAATATGAATAATATGCTTGCAGATAAAAATTCTACCAACTTCCCTTCAAACACAAAAACTTCTAAACCTCATACGACATCCGGTGCAAGATTCAGCTATTAATCCCCCCAAAAAGACCTTGTTTCCCAGTCTTTTTCGGGATAAAAATCCTCCACATTGGCAAGTTTGTGAACGATCTTGCTCATCTTGCCTACGATCGTTGTTAAATCATCACGCTCAAAAACATTAGGGCCAATTGAAAGACCGGCCGCTCCTGCCATCATGGCCCCCTCGACCATTTCCAGAAGCTCTTTTTCGTTACCCATTTTGGGTCCGTCGGAAATCAGCACCGGGATCTTACAGGCAGCCACAACATGCCGGAATGTTTCGGGAGAACCGGTATAATTCACATTTACAATATCCACTCCCAGCTCATCTGCCACACGGGCGCAATGCCTCACATTTTCAGCATCATATTCTTTTCCTTTTTCAGCCTTTGATACGTGCAGATGCACCATAGCCAGCAGGGGTATACCGTACTCATTGGACTGATCTGCGATTGCGGCAAATTGGTCCATGACCTGCTTCTCCTTACTGTTTTCCAAATTAATATGAATCGACACCGCATCAGCTCCCAGGCTGACTGCCTCTTTGACCGAGCAAACTATGACCTTGTTGTCAGGGTCATCAGAAAAATTGGCCGAAGATGACAAATGCACGATCAAACCGACATCCTTGCCTCTCCCTCTGTGTCCGGCAGGCACCTCACTCTTATGCAGAACAACCGCATTAGCCCCGCTTCGCACAACCTTATCCACCTCTTCACTCATGTCAACAATCCCGCCAATCGGTTCAACACTGACGCCATGAATCATAGGTACGATAACAGTGTTTTTACTGATCCTGTCGAAAATTCTTTCCATCCTGATCTTTTTTCCAATACCAGTCATGTTCTTTTCCTTTAATTAACTTCAATTTTTTGGATATTAGCTTATTGGATTTCTTATGTCAAAAATAGATTTATCTAATTTCGAAAGAATGGAACAGGGGATATGCATGAAAATATGGGTGGACATCCGCAGAAGACAATTTTAATAAGTAAGCATGCCTGAAAAATCCTATATAAATGCCTCCCCGGGAAAAGAACTGGGTGAGTCTTGAGTGCCGCCGGGCATCATCAGCACCTAGTCCTGACCATATGGCTTATTCTGCTTTTATATGGCTTTGTAAACTATATAGCTCAACTGCCTTGTATTTATAAAATACATAAACGTTTGAGATTCATGTTTAATTTGATATCTGTTTTCCTGGCATGGTATATGCTTAATAATATTAAATATTCCGAAAGAGTGGTTAATAACGCCACAGCAGTTCATCTTTCAGGTATTCTTTTAACAATTTAAAAGGAGGGCGGCCTATGCCAGTAGATCCTTTAGATAAACCATTACCAAACTAAGAGAAGAAACCATTGACCAGCTTAAACTGAATTACAGCCATGGAGAGCTCTTTTGAAGCCTTCAAGCGAAGGCTGGATCAGGCTTTGAATAAGGAGTGGGTAAAACCCTGGACTCATTATTTTCCTGGTAATTGCTAAAGGGATTCGGGAGAAAAAGAAAAGGCCAGACAGAAATATGAACTTACCTATAAGTCTGAGTATAATAGATTGAAAAGTCTTGTGGATAATGCAAGGAAAGAGATGGAGTGAGAATATGAACATCCAGCATCGAACTTTCGACGACCATAAAAAACTAAATAACTGTAAAAACAGTATTGATTTTTTTATATTTGTAATCTGAACTTGCACATAAATAATCATATTGCGGCAGGATGAATTTTCATTTAAAATAACACATGAATACCGATGCTGAAATTTTCGTAGGAACCGTAACCATTGATAAAGTCTTTTCAACAATCTTATCAGAGGGGATACATCATGATCGAATCTGAATTTTTAAAAGACAATCTTAAATTTATTGAAAAATTAAAAAAAATACCGAGCTTTGAAGATTTTTCTAAGAAAGACCTTAAGGGAATTCTTGAAATGAGCAAGCTAAGACAATATGAGCCGGGTGAGGAGATTATGAAAGAGGGTAGTTTTGATTCCTGCATCTTTTTTCTTATCAGCGGAAAAGTAAAAGTGGTCAAGAATGATGAAAGTCTGGGTGTTCTAAAACGCACAGGTGATGTATTTGGTGAAATGAGTATAATTGATGCTTCTCCACGATCTGCATCAGTCTATGCAATTGACAGGACAGTTTGCCTGGCAACAGATGCATCCTATATCGATAGATTATCGGGCAATGACAGGCTTCTTTTTTCAAGTATCCTTTACAGGATTTTTTCTCAGATCCTGGCGAACCGCTTAAGAATAACAAGCGAGGAATTAAGTAAGGCAAAGGAAGAAATTGAAAAGTTAAAAGGAGAAGACAAATAAAAATCCATTTGAAGTTTTCCATAATGGGTTTTAGCATTGAAACATACTAAAGAAAAAGCCCGTCAACAAAATTGCCGGCGGGCTTTTTAAGTGAAAAGTTAATTTAAATTAGGTCTTAAAATGAAAATTTTGCTCCCACGTAGAATCTGCGACCAAGGATATCGTCACCGGGTGCAGCACTGCCTTTAGCGTTGCTGGTATCATTTGCACCAATAACTCTAGGTTTGGCATAAAGCAGGTTATCGATGCCGCCTCGCAATTCTATTCCCTCTTTTATGGTCCAGCGACCAAATAAATCAAATTGATCATAGGAGGAGGTTACGCCTGTATATGTTTCGGCAAGCGCGGGATCACTATCAAGAGTCGGCAAATGCCTCCAGCGTAAACCACCCGAGACTGCACCGGTAGCGCTCATGTAGCTCAAGGTGGTAAGCGTTCGGTAATCGTAGGATGCATTAACTACGGTTCCAGTATAGTCAACAAATGGTGCTCCCGGGAATGGTGATTCCGAATATTCTTTGAGAATACTCACCACAATATTCAAACCCAGGCGACCGGGAACCGAATCAAGACCGATTTCAGAGAAATATGCACCCCAATCGAATTGAACATCGAAGCCCTTGGATATAATTGCCCCCTGGTTAATAAAGGCTGCATCAAATCTGCGGTCGGCGCCATGAGCACTACCGCCATTATCAGGTGAATACTCTCGATGAATGAGAGAGCAAAACGGGCTTCCGGCTGCCAGTTGTTCTCCGGTGTAGGTGCCGGGAGCTGAGGCTATTAAGGTGTTGTACTGGGCATCCAGACATTGCGAATACACCGTATTATGGGATGGCACGTCAATCGCACCCTTAACTTCAATATCATAATAGTCAATAGAAAGCCGCATATCCTGCAAAGCAGGCACCTTGAAAGGCATGTCGATAACGACCCCCACGGTTAAGGTATCGGCTTTTTCAGATTCCAGGTTCGGATTACCCGCCTCTACTGCCAGGTCATAGGGAAACCATCCCGCCTCACCTAACGTATTAAAAACATTATACGCCCAGTTATTCGCACTGGCCTCACCAGGAACGTAATCTGAAGCCGGCGAACCTTCGCGAACCATTAGGTGTTGGCACAGGGTCTGCAGATTAAATCGGTTGGGGTTATCATCTTTATTGCCCCAGCTCGGTATTCCAACCCAATTACCACAGGCATCCGGTGCGGCCATGTCAATGGTACTGGCACCTATTGGAGTAAACAGCTCCGCGATATTTGGAGCGCGGTTTGCACGCTGCACGCCCCCACGGAAACGAACCCAGTCAGTTACGCTCCAATCCGCCATTAGCTTATAGGTATCCACTTTTTCAGAGATACTGTAATTCGAATAGCGCCAGCCCGGTTCCAGATTAAAACTTTTTATTAGAGGCAAGTCCTTGACGACCGGGATTAATAATTCCGCATAAACCTCTTTTACATTGGTGCTCCCCATTACATTCAATGGTAACGCAATATTACCAACGACATTGGCAAAATCCTGCAAGGCGTTATAACCGCTGTCGGAAATAAATTTAAAAGTTTCTTCACGATAATCAGCACCCGCCGCAAACTGAATCTTCCCGGACCATGGCAATTCATAAATGCTGCCCTGCATGTTGGCTTCAACATTATTTTGCACCAGGGAAGTGATGGAGTTCATGCGAAGGGTCATGTAATCTTCACAATCCTGACTGACGTAGGGCGTATCGTTGACACTACCATCTTCGTTAAATATTGGAACTCCGCTTGTGCAGGAACCGGCAACGGACAGCATTTCCGGATTCTCCCAGCCCTTGCCATATTGGTCAGCTTCAATTACCTGCCTGGAGTTTCTTAAACTTAGAAAACCTTGGAGTTGCTGAGCATCGATCGTTGATTTACCGTGAGAAAAATACATTTCCCAGGTCCAGTCATCAGTGAACCCGGATCCAAACTCGCCACGCAGACCACCGCTGGCCTGTAATACGTTACTTGTCGTAACTGTCTGATAAGGCGGCATGTATTCAAAAGCACCCTGGTAACTCCATGTCCCATCCGGATCCGGTCGCGTATTCAGCAAATCGGCCAACTCGGCAGGAACCGGATGATGAGCAAAACCAAAAGGCCCTTGACCGAATTCCGCTGAATCGGGATCATCATACAGATGGTTATAGGGCATGTTTATATTCCAAATGCTAAAAAATGAAGAGTCGTTACCGGTCGCTGTGATCTCGGTCTCAGAATAGCGAAGATCCATAAAAAACTCTAAGGTATCAGTCAAATTATAGGTTGAAGATCCAAAAATCGCATATCGCTCCATGGGCAGCTGTAAATAGCTATCCTCTTTATTGATATAGGCAAGCGAACCGTTTGGATTAATTTTAAAACCGGATTCATAACTTATTGGACCCGTATAAGGATGGGCGGCATTAAGTGGATCATTTGCGTCAAATAAGTGGCCGGTTTGATCGATGTAGTAAGCACTAACACCTGGCCAAGCTGCAGTTGGTGTATTTAGTGCACCAAAGCCCGTAGGCAGATTATAAGCGGACAGGTTGGAAGTGCCTAAACCTCCGGAATTGGTACCGGGGTCTTTCCAGCCATCGGTAATAAAATCGCGGTCTTTACCATAGACAATCTTTCGATTTGAATAGTTAAAACCCAGCATGACATTACCACGTTCATCGGCGATCTTGGAACCGAATAGACCGCTGAATTGATATTCATCGCCGTCACCTTCCTCGGTAATTCCATATTGAACATCGAAGTCCGCGCCTTCGAAATTTTTCTTCAGTTTTAAGTTCACAACACCGGCAATAGCATCAGCTCCATAAACAGCGGCAGCGCCGCCGGTAATGACTTCAACTGATTCGACGGCTGCAGTGGGAATGGTATTGAGGTCAACCACCAGCATGGCATTAACAGGCTGGACACGTTTACCATTAACCAGAACCAGGGTTCTATTTGTTCCCAGACCTCTCAGGTTTGCCGTTGCGGCGCCCGGTGCATTAGATGATTTAGGAAATGGCGTGCCGGCATCACTCGCCTGTAATTGAGTACCTGCCGGAACGAATTGCGGCAACTGGTTCATCGCCGCTTCCAGACCGATACTGGATCGTTCTTCGAATGTATTATTGTTGAGTGTTACGATTGGGCTGGATGACTCGAAATCGCGGCGAACAATACGTGAACCGGTCACTACAATTTCTTCCAGCTGGAACTCTTCTTCATCAGAAGCCTGCTTCTCCTGATTGGTTTTTTTTTCATCCTGCGCGGTCGTTATACCGCTTGCCAGTGCTACACAGATAATCAGCATGAATTTTAAAAAGTTTGTAAATAGAGTAATTCGCTTTAACATTTTTATTAATCCCCCCTTTAAAATAAGTTAAATAATTAATCCGATTCAGCTGTCTCTTTCAGAGATAGTTGAAATTCCACCCCTAAAAAATTCTTTAAGTTTTTTCTTCTTAATATTGGGCTGCAAAATTGAATCACCTGGTACTTACATTAACCCTTCAACATACCTGAAGAATGAATAACTGAAGGATGATCTCAGTATCAGGAGCAGGCAAAGGTATAAAATCGAGGAGAACTATAACAATTGTCGCAACAGGTTTGTCTGCATCCGTATTCACTTATTATAAATATGCTGATGGAGAAAATTAATTATACTAAAAAGAAAAATATTATCATTGTGCCGGAAAAATCGTCCGTACACGAAAAACAGTAAGGATCTGTGAACCTCCAATTCGTTTATAAAACTTATTTAATTGTAACTATGTATTTTAAATGTCAGGTTTGGTAACTAATTCTGCGACTTGCTTTAAATATTTCTAACTGAATTGAATGTCAAGGAAAAAAACCTGGAAATTAAGAATTTCCGGTTGCTTCAGTATTAAATGGCAAAAATCAGAGGGATAAGATTGTTACAGGACAAGGCGGCTTGATCTGACACCACAGGCTACCATTGGTTTACTGATTTTCTTTACAAATGGATGAATAAAGAAATAGAGATGGATTGGAAAAGTCGCCGGAAAGGATAGACACTAGCCGGCCGCCTGCCTTCTTGAAACAGACTCAGTTAATCCTGCCCTTCAGATAAAGATCACTGCGTTGGTAGATGAGGAGATCTATGTATTATGTTATTCTATAAACCTCACTATTATACAAGCTGGAGGCAGAACATAAGCAAATAAAAATATAGACATCCCCATCCACCTGAATTTATCAACCTCTGTTGGATTTTAATTTTTCCACTGTCAAAGTCATCCCCCGGTTTTCATATACCTTGATAAACACAGTAACGATGCGGTTATTTAGCCGTGAGTTCGTCCTGCATCCGGATGATATCTTTTTCTCCAATCCTGTAACCGAGATAAAATATAACCGCCGCGATGATGCTGGTTATAGCCGGGGCATAAACCATGATTGCACTGATGCCGCTAACGACCCTTTCTGTGGGCTCTGCGCCCGCAACATATCCGATAGCCCCCAAACCCACAAACAGGATACCGTTTCGGATCAGTAATCCGAATTTAATGGGCAGCATTATCATGGACATGATGAACCCAAGAATATTTTTACCGGTTTTCCACTCTCCGTATACTGATGTATCCACGAACAGGGCCCCGGACATGGCCTGGGAAGCGCAACCAATCATGGCGGCAATGGAAAATATGATCGTGAAACTCCAGCTGCTCACTTCGATAAAGGCCACAGAAAGATAAACAAGGCCGCTTATAATGCAGGCCAGTCCGTAGGAATGGCGCTTGCCTATTTTAACACCGATCCATGGGGAGGCAAAGGCGCCCAGGAGTGTGCCGATACCGTTTGCCAGAACAAAGACAGTAAAAAAAGCCTCATTCGCCAACACATTTTTAAAATAATAGGTAGCAAAGGATAAAATAAAGAAAAGGCCGGTGTTTCTGAATGTTTCGGCAATCATAAGAAACAAAAGGGGAGGGTTTCTAAAAACAAGCCCCACCATCTCCCCCACGCTCTTCTTATCAGGCGCAACTGTTTCATTAGGAACAGCTGCCATTTCGGCTGTTTTGCCGGTAGCCGACATCTTATACAGATAGAAATATCCGAGTATCATCACGATACCGAAAATGAGTATGGTGACAGAAAAACCGTAGACGAGGCCGATGCCCGCAGTGAAGAACGGAACCATAACCGTGCCTGTGGGAGAAAACAGCAGGTTCCCGGCGGACTGCCCCTGCGCCCTGCTGCTGGAAAGAATTGTTCTTTCATCAGGGTCCTGCGTTATGCTTCCCATCAGGCCGCCGATCGCACCGTATCCCACGTTCCAGAAAAGATGACTCGTAAGAAAACCGATAATAATGATCGTTGCCGCGAGATATTCGCCGCCGACCTTTGAAAACTGAAAGAGAAACAGGATGACAACCAGCGGAGGGGCTATAACGAGCCATGAGCGGAATTGCCCGCCGAACTTAAAAGAGACCCTCTGGAGGACGGCGCCGGCCAGGAAGGCGCACACGATATCGCCCGCAGCCGTTACATATGCAATGACGCTGGAAGTGCCCAGTGAGAACTTGGCATAATCGGTAAGGAACACAGGGAAATAGTAAATCTCCATACAGACCAGCAGGGTAAAGCACAGATCCCCGATTCCATAAGTGTAAAGCAGAGACTTCTTTAGTTTTTCAGCCATAACACCTCCTTGATGAATGTAAGAAATTATCGAGTCAGCTTTTTACAAAACGACAGGAACTTGATATCAAGATCAGATAATTGACAAGATTACAAGCGGTTGTCAAGATAAACCTCAAAAAAAATGTTGTATATTCAATTGGAAACAGTAGAGTTTGACAATCCTTTAATAATGAAGTTGAAAAAAAGTTATTGAATTTTAAAAGATTGTTCCGATTCCCGTTATTTTACCTTGTCTTTTCTTGATTCCTTATCGCAACAAGTTCTGTTCTTTCCGGGGCCAAATAAATCCATATAATAAAAATTACATGAAAAGAACTGTTGCCAGTTTTTCACCAATCCTGATGGTGGTTTCATATCCTTTCCTGGTATTTTCTAATATATCCGTATCGACCTTAACCCTGTCTTTTTCAAAAAGAACAATAACGGTTGATCCTCCAAATGAAAACCAGCCTTTTTCATCGCCTTTAAGCACCTCCGTATCAGGGAGATAATTCTGGACAATAGAACCAACCATTGTTGCCCCTATTTCACATAAGATGATATCACCCGCGTTGACAGTGGTTAATACGCTGTATTCTCTTGTGTTCTCCCAGTAAATTTTCATCCTCTCTTTCACCGCATAGGGAGAGACTGAATAATAGGCGCCTTTAATGTGTGTTGATTTTGAAATCCTGCCATTCGCAGGAAAATGAAAACGGTGGTAATCCGCCGGGGCAAGCCGTAAAATCAACAACGTTCCGCCTGCATATCTTTTACCAAGAGATTGATCCTGTAATAATTTCTCAATGGAAAACTCCTGCCCCTTTGCAAAAAATGTGTCAAGGCTGTCAATCTTCGAAAACCCCAGCGTTTTTCCATCAGCAGGCGAAACGATTGCATTCACATCTCTGTCTATTGGCCTGGATTCAGGTTTTAACCTGCGGATAAAAAAATCATTAAATGTCGTAAAATCATGGGCAGGACGAAGAGCTTCACCCATATTAATATTAAGCTCTTTTATAAAACCGGGTATTTTATTCTTTGATGCAGGCTTATCCATTTTTCTGCCATACCATTGTGATAAAAACCTCCTTTTAACAAGGCCCTCTAAAGTAAGCTTCCCAAAAGGGTTATAGTACAGCCATTTAAGCCACCTTTCACCAGGGACGATTTCCTGCAGGTTGTTTCCTGTTTTTCGATCTATATAGCAGATGTTCTCCATCTCATTACCCTTTAACATGACAGATGAAACGGATATTATGACAGTTACAGTAAAAGAACAACCTGATTTAAACAACCCTGAACATAATTAATACTCAGAAATAGACTTGATAAACAGGATATTACTAGTTATACAATGAACCATGTGTAAAACATTATAGAAAAGAGGTGTTATGGATATGATACTTAAAGGTAAAACTGCAATAATTACCGGGGGTGGAACAGGGATCGGCGCTGCGGTGGCTGCCAGGTTTGTTGCAGAGGGTGCAAAGGTCTGCATTGCCGGCCGGCGTGAAAGTGTGCTTGATGAGGCAATCAAGTCTTTACCAAAAGGTACTGCTGTCAAATGCAGGGGTGATGTAACAAACCCATCAGACATTGACCGTATAGTTAAAACAGCAGCGGAATTCGGCGGCACTGTGAATGTGCTTGTAAACAATGCAGGGGCAGGGGCAGAGGGCTCAATAACAGGCACATCTATCGAAGACTGGAGAAAAATAGTCGAGATAAACCTTGTAGGGCCATTCATGCTTATGAGAGCGGTCATCCCCTATATGCAAAAGTCCGGCGGAGGCTCCATAATCAACATCTCTTCACTCGCATCATTGCGGGCCATACCTCATGGCAATGCCTACTGCACATCAAAGGCAGGGCTTAATATGATGACCATGCAGGCTGCGCTGGATTATGGCGGAGACGGCATCAGGTGCAATGTCATTTGCCCCGGATTTATCTTTTCGGAGATGACGGAAAATCGTTTTGGGCAGGTAGCAAAGGATCACGGTACTGATCTGAGTACCCTTATGTTAAAAGTATTTCAGGATGTACCTGCCCGTAAGGCCGGTACACCCGACAGGATAGCAGGGCTGTGCGTGTTTTTTGCAAGTGATGATTCAACATATGTAACAGGAACGGTTACTCCTGTTGATGGTGGACTATCTATAATGGATCCATTCCCTTTGTGCGTAAAAAATGCAGATCTTGTAATGAACGCCGGGAAATAGATTCAAGATTAAAGATCGTTGTTAGTTAATCATTTTAAATATTACTTATACTTCATTAAATATGAACGTCCAACGCTCAACATTCAACATCCAACATTCAATGAAAGACAGAACCCATGGCCTTTTCTTTTGATTTTTCATTGGAAGTTGAAAGTTCGACGTTCGATGTTGGAGGTTCATATTTTGTGAAGTAATGACCGACTTTCTATTTTAACATTCCCATCTTACCAAGCTCTTCTGCTATATCCGCCATATCAAACTTCTCAAGGGTTGTCTCCTTTGGCAGACCGGTTTTCACATCCCAGCCGCGCAGCTCATAGTATTCATCCTTTAATTTTTCAAATGCATTCCTGTCAAATACACTGCCTTCCACGCACACTATTTCATCATTTTTACCCGGAATTATGCATTCAGGATCACAGAACAGTTCCCATTTTTTAAGGGGCTGGGTAAAATAATAATCCATCATCTGATCATCAATTCTTCCCTTCCACCCGTGTTTTAAATGAAGGGCTCTCTGCATGTTGACATTCCTTTCTCCAAGCCGGTTCAGTCCATCCTCATCAACCTCTCTTCCTGTTACAGCGGAAAATATCTGCCATTCAAGGGCAGGTTCATCCATGTGTCTGGTAAAGTAGTCCTGCCATATTGCCATCCAGTTAAGGTCACACAGGATCAGGCTTTCCTTTACATAGGCCCTGTCCCTTGCCTTTTTTGATGCAAGCGCCTTCCCCTCCATTGTGGTAAAATCGGCAGCAATTTCACTTCCCCAGATACGTTTTGCAAACTTACGAAAAGCCTCACTGGAAAAATGAGCATTCTCCCTCTTGCTCGCCCATGCTACCCACTTGAAAAGATATGATACAGGCTCATGCAGTGTCTGGATAGGTCTTCTCGGTTCCATCGCATAGATAAGCGCGTTTGCAGGTATCAGGCGCGGGTCATAATCCTTTGTTTCGCTATTACGGGTGGCAACGCAATATCCCAGGTGTTTTTTTGCAGCCTCACCAATGGCTTCTGCGGCCTCTATGGTTCCTTTTGCAAGAAGGTCACCGAAACCTTCCCTTGAGGCAATCTTTGCTGTAAGTATTTCTATGAATTCGGGTGTTCCTATCTTTGAAAGGGGAAGGCCGGTTTTCTCTTCAGTAAGGGTGCCGTCCTTGTAACAATAGGACAGCCATTCAACCATGCCATGCATTACTGATGTATCCAGCCCGTAATTGTCGCAGAGCCTGGAGGCAAGCATTCGTGTCTCACTGTTGTCCTTTCCTCCGTTATATTCCATAACCGGTTTAAAATAAAACATCATTGCCTGGCAAAAGGACTTGTATTTTCGGCCATTTGAATACGGGTATACATAACGGCCGCATCCTACACCGCACCCGTAGCAGATATGCTTTTTAAAGGAGTCATTTATCCTCCACATCCCTTCATCATGATCTGCTATTTTATGGATCTCCCTTATCTGTGCTGCCAGGTCACGCAATTTATCCCTGTTAGCGGCTACCGGCCTTTTGTCCCCTGCAACGATAACGGCCTTCAGCAGCTTTGAACCCATCACGGCCCCTAGCCCTGCTGACCCTGAAGAGCCGTCTTCCGCCAATATTGTGGCAAAAACCACAAGATTTTCTGCAGCCTTACCCATTGTAAGGATACTGAAATCCTTTCCGTGTTCAGCCTTGAGCGCATCGGTAGCCTCAAACGCTGACATGCCCCAAAACCGCGAAGCATCCCTGATATCAACAGTACCATCCTTGATTACTATATAAACCGGTTTATGCGCTTTCCCCTGTATTACCAGGCCATCGTATCCTGCATATTTAAGTGTAATCCCCCATCTTCCGCCGAGGTTGGCAAATGAAAATGCCTCCCTGTCTCCCTGGGGGGATTTTCCGCAGATCTGCCACCTGGATCCGGCAAATCCGTTAAAACCTGCTACCGGCCCTGTTGCACATATCAAACAGTTATCAGGATCATAGGCCCTTGTTGCAGAAGGGACCAAGTCCCAGTAAAGCTTTGTTGCTATACCTCTTCCGCCTATGAACCTGTCAGAATATTCTGAGGTTTCAAGCCTGGTTATATTTCTGTCTGTAAGGTCAACTTTAAGGATATTTCCGGCATATCCGAATCGCTCCATTAAAAACTCCTCAATTAACAATTACCAATTAACAATGATCAAGGCCCTTAATCAATAAATATTTCGTTACAATCCTTAAGTCTTTCACTCGAA
>CAZSZQ010000036.1:1498-2699 GCA_964610475.1 uncultured Desulfatiglans sp. | reverse complement strand
CCCTCCAGTTCAAGTGTGCCTGTGGACATGATATATCCTCCTCCTTTTCCTACCTTTTCACACAGTTTATGGGTATGTTCTCTTATCTGTGTTACGCTGCTCCCTGTAAGCATGGAGACCGGCATACCGCCCATTATGCACATGGTATCGCCAAGCACCTCCTTTACCCTGAATATATTACTGGACTGGAAAAGACCTGTAATCTTCCCCTTTGGAAATTCTGCCAGGTATTCAAGCCTTTTGTCCCATGCGCCTTCAAAAAAGATAAAGATCGTAAAACCCTCTTCTATCAACTCCATAATCATGTCCCTGAACTGGGGCCAGTAAAATTTTTCAAACTGCGGGATAGACATGAATCCGTCGGAACCCCTGTGAAGGGGAAGCCCTGTCTTGTAAATCCCTGTTGCCTTTGCGCCCGACACTGCCTGTTTTATAAGGATTCTCTTTGCCTTTTCTTCGGCTAAAAGCAGCTTTTCAGGCTGGCGCATCATATCAAGAAAAATGCCACGCATACCGCGGAGCGTGTCAGACATGAAATCAAATGGAGCCTCGATAATCGAACCGGCCATAAACGAAGGGGGTGGAAAGCCCAGTTCCGCCATACGCTGGGATGATCGCATCATGGCAGGTATCTGTGTTATCATGGCCTGACATGCCTCCTGTATCTTTTTAAATGCATCAACAAGGGGAGGGGCATTAAGGGATGCAAGGCTCGAAAGGTTATAATATCCAAAGAGCCACATGCTAAGCTGTGGAAGCATCTTAAGGCCCTCAAGCGCCCCGAATGCACGCGGGAGATATGTACGGATGGCATAATCGGACGGGTCATGAAGAAATTCATCATATTCATCGGCCTTCATAAACTCCTTTTCATCAAACTGAAAGGAGCCGTTGGGGCCAAGGCCGTATCCCGGCCATTTTGTCATCCTGTCTTCCATGATTCTGCTGACTGAAGAATTACCCATGACTCCTGTTATCATGTCAGGTTCAAAATACATAGCCAGTTTCTCAAGAATCTCCTGTGCCTTTACAGGATTTTCATGCAGTTCCTGTCTTGTCATATTTCCCATTTCTGCCATGAGGTAGCCCGGGGCAAGAAGAATCGGTATCCTGTCAGGCTGTTTGAGTTCAGCCGCATCATTAACCCTTTTAAGCCTTGCCAGATATGCGGGCGATTGTTGCGCTGTTTTTGTTCCTGATG
>CAZSZQ010000036.1:0-1398 GCA_964610475.1 uncultured Desulfatiglans sp. | reverse complement strand
GCTTCCATATGAGAGGGAATAGAATTTTTCCTGAATTCTTTTATTATTGGAAGCATCATCATCATGACCAGTGAAAAAGTAAGCACATCCGACGATGGGAAGGCAAGCCATACGCCTTTCAGTTTAAAATAGTGAGTCCAGATGAATGCCGAGGGAAGAAGAAAGACTACAGGTCTTCCACACGCAACAATTAAGGCCTGTTTTGCCTTTCCTATTGCCTGAAATATCATCGTCCCGATATGCATGGGACCAATCAGAGGCAACGCCAGGAACATTAAATGATTTGTTACCACAGTTATTTTTATCAGTTCAGGATCATCCGTAAATATCCTGATAAGAGGTTCAGGTGTAAAATAAACTATTAAAAAACCTGTTATCCCGAACAATAAAGACCAGCCTATAGCAAGGTTCATAGATCTTATTACAAGTTTAAATCGCTTGGCGCCGTAATTGAATCCCAGTATGGGTTGAACACCCTGGCTCAGCACCATAGCCGGCATTGAGATAAACATCAGTATTCTCTGGGCTATCCCGAAGGCCCCCAGTGCATAATCGCCGCCATATGTAACCGCCATCTTGAAAAGAAACATTGACGCGAGGCTGGATGCAAACATCTGAATGAATGCACCGGATCCAATAGCTGTGATTTCTTTCATGATTTTTATTTCAGGTGTAAAATTGGGTATCCTGAACTTCAGGTAGTTTTTTCCTGAGCGGTAATAACTTAAAAGGAAAACCATTGAGCAAAACTGGGCTATTATTGTGGAAAGACCGGCCCCTTTGACCCCCATACCTTTCCAGACAATAAAGATAAAACAGAGTGTAATGTCTATGAGTGCCCCTGCTATCATTGCAATCATACTAACCTTGGCATTACCCTCAGCCCTTGTATAGTTAAGCAGGGATGTACTTATTATGGCAAATATTAAACTGACTGAAATATAAAACATATATTCACGGGCATAGGGTAGAACATGTTCGGAAGCACCCATAAGCCTTAGCCAGAAATTTAGAAACGGCATAAGTCCAACAATGACGAGAGCGCTGAGGATCACTGCCAGGGTAATGCCGTTACCCAGCGCCTTTTCGGCCTTGTCATTTTCACCTGCCCCTAAAAACCTGGATATTAAAGACATGCCTCCTATCCCTGACAGTGTCCCCAGACCGAATCCCATCATCTGAAGAGGAAATGCAATGGAAAGTGCGGCTATCCCCAGAGGGCCAACATAACGGCCTATGAATATCGCGCTTATAACATTATATAATGACTGGACAAACACACCTAAAAAGACAGGCATGGATAATTTTATCAGCAAATGACCTATCTTGTCTGTATCAAGAACACTTTTATTAAATCTATTTTTTTCCATATGAGTAACATCTTATAAAAAGTAATTA
>CAZSZQ010000035.1:0-24701 GCA_964610475.1 uncultured Desulfatiglans sp. | reverse complement strand
TGTGCCAAAACCAAAACACAGAATAACAAGTCAATATTATTATATTTTGCTCTTATACCATTTTGTTTATTGAATGATTATTCAGTAGAATGTCAGGAATATGGCGCCCTTATAAACAAAATAGCTTTTTTTATAATTATGAACCAGCATAAGGTTATTTGTTAAATGGCTAATTAAGGATAGATCATTAAATTTAATGTTTTTAAACATATACTATTAATTATATTTTTTATTATAAATAATTAAAAAAATTGATTGACTAATTATATAAATTACATATAAATATACTTAATATATTATGCGGGAGGGTATTATGCTCGAACAGGCATTGGCAGACAATATTCCCCACGATAAAGCATCGGATATTTCCAGGGATCTTGATCAGTTCTACTGCGTAGATATCCCTGTAAGGGCCGGGGTTGTTTATCAGTTCAGGATCTGGCAGGCAGAGGCATTTTTTATGTTTATCCTGGTAAAGGACAATTCAGAATTTCTATCCCTGGTGGAAAAAAACTCAAAATACAACATGAAATATTACTCGGCTGATTATCTGTATCCCTATCAGGAGCTGGTTACTAAGATAAGAGATATCAGTTATCAGGAATACGGCAAATTGAAGGGGCATTATCTCATAAGTCTTGAGATAATCGAGGACGCCGAAGACAAAAAAATTCACAGTATTATTTATACCGGTGAATATAGTTAAATGCCACAGAGATACCTATACAGGGCCATACTTTTTACATAAATAAATTTTTCACGTTCTGATTAAAACTTATATATATCTTCCGCAAGATCAGGATCTTCTATAAGCCTCTTTGCAAACTTTATATACTTGTTGACTATTGCCCTGACTGCAAACTGAAGCGCATATGCCTTTACCGGCTTTTCCAGCAGGTATGTAATGTTTGATGCCACACACATATTAACCACATCGTCGTTTGCATTTCCTGAAATCATTATGACATCCTCATAGGCCATCGGATATTTTCCGGCGATATTGTCAAGAAAATTAAAACCGGTCGAGTTTTTTAAAAAAACGTCAAGGACAAATATTGCTACGCTTGATCTCCGGCTTTTACAGTAAACAACCGCCTCATCTGCATCATTAAATGCAATCACCTCACCCCAGGTATAAAAACGTTTGATAATGTCAAAAACCCCCCTGCAAACATCTTTATTATCATCAACGATAATTACATTTAAACCGTCCGGCATAGTCTTTACCTCCTTTTTGCTTAAAAATACCTGTTGTCAGTTGCTGCAAAGATAATGCCATAAAAAAACTGGAGGGTGATCCGGAAAACAATATAAACAATCACCCCCTAGGCCTCCATATTTCCGCACAGTATATCGGCAAATCCTGAACATGATATCTCATGGGCGTCATCCATCAGCCGGGCAAGATCATAGGTAACCATTTTTGAAGCAAAGGTCTTTTCAAGACTGGTTTCAATTATTCTTGCGGCCTCCACCCAACCGATATATGCCAGCAGCATCGCACCACTCAAAATAAGGGATGACGGGTTGACCTTATTAAGCCCCGCATATTTGGGCGCCGTACCATGGGTTGCTTCAAAAACTGCGTAACCGTTTTCATAATTTATATTTGCACCGGGAGCCATCCCGATACCCCCTACCTGAGCGGCAAGGGCATCGGATATGTAATCTCCATTAAGATTCATGGTAGCGATAATGTCAAATTCATCTGGCCGGGTAATGGCCTGCTGAAAGAAGATATCAGCAATCGTGTCTTTTATAATAATCCTTTTATCACCGCTCTCTGGGTCATAATCATTCCAGGCCACAGTTATATCCGGGTAATCCGCCTTTGCCATTTCATAACCCCATTTTCTAAATGCGCCTTCGGTGTATTTCTGTATATTTCCCTTATGAACAATGGTTACGCTTGAACGATTATACCTTATTGCATACTGAATAGCGGCCCTTATCAGTCGCAAGCTGCCTGTTTTACTTATGGGCTTTATGCCAACACCAGCGTCTGAACGGATTTCCCAGCCATATTCGTCATGCAGGAAATCTATCAATTTTTTAACTTCCCTGCTTCCTGATTCCAGCTCAAGACCTGCATAGACGTCTTCAGTGTTTTCTCTGAAAACTACCATGTCAACCTTGGAGGGTTCCCTTACAGGGCTGGGGACTCCCTGAAAGTATCTTACAGGTCTGACACAGGCAAAAAGATCCAGCACCTGCCTGAGTGTTACATTAAGGCTTCTGATACCCCCGCCAACAGGCGTTGTCAAAGGCCCTTTTATACCGACACGGTATTTGCGAAAAGCAGAAATGGTTTCTGCAGGGAGCCATTCACCTGTGTTTTTATATGCCTTCTCACCGGCTAAAATTTCTTTCCACTCTATCTTTCTCCGGTCACCCCAGCATATTTCCACAGCCCTGTCCATCACCTTAACAGCTGCTTTCCATATATCGCTGCCGATACCGTCACCTTCTATAAAAGGGATAACAGGCTTTTCAGGGACAATAAGCTCTCCTTCGGAAAAGGAAATTTTATTTGATTCCAACTAATACTCCTTAATTCATAATTTTTTTATAGGAGGTTACTATTTACGCTTATAAAATATTATTTTTTCGTGCCGGTCAATTAATTACTGGAAATACCCCTCAAACTGAAAAAAACAACTCTGGGTCCTTTGCCCTGTAATATCCAGTTATTTTTAAAGTTTTAAGGGCATGAGACATTCATCAGGAGCCTTTTTAATGCTGTCTGCCCCAGGATTTTTTCTTGCTTTTTAACGCTCCAAGCCCCTATACTATTTCGTATAATCATTTCAGAAACAATGAATTGGTGCAATAAAAAGAAATTTAATCAAGCTTTTTATATAAAGATAAAAAAGAGGAGTTATTACCGATAGTCTATAAAATAAGAGAGCAAATTTATCCCTTTATTGGAGACCCGTGAAATCTGGTCTTACGGATCGGGATACGGCGGCAATGTACTGCCCGGCAAGAAATGTCTTTCGCTGTTACACCAGTATCTGTTTAACAACTAAAATATAAGGTGTTTGGCCTCTGATATGCATATTTTTTAAAAGCCGTTTTCATGGCATTAGGCTCACCTTTTTTTCACTGTCTATAATAAGGTATATTTTTTGCATGACATAGGTATTGGAATGTATAATAATCCTGAAATATTATTCCGTTTTTCTACTATCTCTGACTCTCAGTTTATCAGGGATCTCAGTACAAAGGCATTTTTTCCATTTGGAGAATATGGAGATGTAATACTTAATTGGCATATGTCAGGGAAAAGCATAACAATAATAGCCTGTTATAAAGATGACCCCATTGGTTTTGCAATGGTGAGTGAACCCTTTAGCAGGTATGATCTTAACAATTCGAGTGAATTGCTGGCCATTGCCATAGAAACCGTATGGCAGGGTAAAGGGGTTGGAAAACTCCTTTTAAGAGAGATTGAAAAGGTTGCATTTAAGGCGGGAATAATGACGGTATTTCTTCATACAGGGATCGATAACAGGAATGCCAGGAAGCTTTTTTCAGATACGGGTTACAGGATCTGGCAAATAAAAAAAATTTTTTATCCAAAGGGACAGGATGCCTGTGTTATGGTAAAAAAAATATCTGAAAAATAATCAAAAGATTCGTTATTCCTTTTTTTCTTATAACTTTTATTAACATGACAATGTAGCGTAATTTCCGGAGGGATCATAGAATGGCACAGATAGACGCCTTTTTTAAACTTATGAATGAACAGGGGGCATCCGACCTCCATCTGGTAACAGGCCAGCAGCCTGTAATACGTATAAATGGCGAATTAACAAGGATTAAGTATAAAATCCTTGAAAATGATCCATTAAAGGAAATGCTCTATGAAATTGCACCTGAAGACAAGGTAAAACTCTTTGAAGAAACCGGGGATATAGATTTTGCCTATGAAATCCCGGGGCTTGCACGCTACAGGGCAAATTTTTTTGATCAGAAATACGGGATTGCTGCAGTATTCAGGGAGATACCTTCAGAGATCCTTACATGTGAACAACTCGGTCATCCGTCTGTTGTAAGGAAACTGGCATCGCTGCCAAGGGGCCTTGTGCTTGTTACCGGGCCGACAGGAAGCGGTAAGTCAACTACCCTTGCCGCAATAATAGATGAGGCAAACCGGACACGAAAGGATCATATACTTACAATTGAAGACCCTATAGAATTTGTTCATAAAAGCAAAGAGGCTGTTGTGAATCACAGAGAAGTAGGATTGCATACAAGATCATTTGCCGCAGCCTTGAGAGGGGCTTTGAGAGAAGACCCTGATATAATTCTGGTCGGTGAAATGCGCGATCTTGAGACAATAAGCCTGGCAATTGAAGCAGCGTCAACAGGGCACCTGGTCTTTGGAACACTGCATACCAGCAGCGCGGCAAAAACAGTTGACCGCATAATAGAAGTATTTCCGGCAAACCAGCAGGAACAGATAAGGAACACCCTTTCTGACGGTTTAAGAGCCGTTATTGCACAGAACCTTTTTAAACGCGTAGATAAAAAAGGCAGGATTGCAGCCCTTGAAATAATGATAGCCATACCAGCCATCAGAAACCTTATAAGAGAGGCAAAGACCTTCCAGATACCTTCTGCCATGCAGACCGGGAAAAAATACGGTATGCAGACACTTGACGATGCCATCATGGATCTTCTTAAGGCAAAACGTATAAGCGCAGACGATGCCTATGCAAAATGTAATAATAAGGAAACGTTCAGGCCTTATCTTAAAAATCCGCCAACTGATTTTACTGATGCCTGAAAAATATACATTATATTTTATAGTCTTCTACCTGGCATGAGAGGAGTGATATAAAATGAAAAAACAGCAGATCGATAACATATTAACTGCAATGCTTGAATCCCATGAAGGCGTATCTGACCTTTTATTGACGGTCGACAAGCCTTTTCAGGTTGAAGCAGTAGGGGTGTTAAAACCTGTAAACCTTAATTTTCCAATCGAGGCGCTGACGCCTTTTCAGGCCGAAGTATTTGCCTTGAACCTGATCAACTCCGACAGACGCCTGACAAAAACCCTCGTCAGGGAAGGCTCCTGCGACACATCTTATCAGCTCGCAGGGAAGGCGCGCTTCAGGGTCAACATATTTTCTCAGAAGGGGTATTACTCTACGGTAATGAGGCAGCTCGCCACCAGGATACCTACCATAGAAGAACTTAACCTTCCTGAGGCATTCAAAAAAATGCCCAGGGAAAGAAACGGTATAATCCTGGTCACAGGGGCAACAGGAAGCGGGAAATCAACATCGCTTGCCGCTGTATTAAATGAGATAAATGAAACAAAATCTGTCCATGTCGTTACCCTTGAAGACCCTGTTGAATTTGTGCATTCCCAGAAAAAGGCGACTTTTAATCAGAGGGAATTGGGACACGATTTTGACTCCTTTGCAACAGGCTTAAGGGCAGCAATGAGGCAGGCTCCAAAGGTTATCCTTGTTGGTGAAATGAGGGACAGGGAAACAGTTGAGATAGGTCTATCCGCAGCAGAAACAGGCCATCTTGTCTTAACAACCCTTCATACCGTTGATGCTGGCCAGACTATAAACAGGATCGTAGGCATGTTTGAACAGGAGGAAGAGAAGCAGATCAGGATAAGACTGGCTGATACCGTCCGCTGGATTGTGTGCCAGAGGCTTCTCCCAAAGGTGGGCGGAGGCCGCCAGGCTGCCCATGAAATCATGGGATCAAATCTCCGGGTTAAAGACACCATTCTAAACGGTGAAGCAGAGGGCAAGACATATTATGAGATAATTGAAGCAAGCCGCCCCTTCGGCATGATGACGTTTGACCAGTCCATCGTCGAACACTATAAAGCAGGGAAGGTATCTGAAGAAACTGCTATGAGCTATGCATCGAGAAAGGGCGTGGTGGGCCGAATGATCGACACGATTAAATCCGAAAGAGGAGAAAAGACAACAGGAATCGAAGGGCTGGCTATTGATGAGCATTATAATAAAAGAAAATTCTAAAAAAGAAAATTCAGGAGGTTGATATGGAGGTAACCTGCTCGGGATGTAATACAAAACTAAACATCCCTGACGAAAAAATACCCAGGGATCAGATTGTTAAGATTAATTGCCCGAAATGTAAAAATAAAATCACTATTGGGCCCCAGAATAAAGGAGAAGATAAACCTGCAGAGGAAGAGGACTACTCTGATACAGACAGATTTAATCAAAAATTCATTGAACCGCAAAAAAAGAGCCCTGAAGGGCAAACCTCCTATGAAGTTGAGAGCGATGATTATTCCCTTGATTTTTATGAGGATGTAAAACTCGCCCTTATAATGGCCGATGATATTTTAAATACTAAAATAAAATCAGCAGTTGAGGAAAATAATTTTAAGTTTATTGCGTCTCCAACTATAAGAGAATCACTTTTAAAACTCCGGTTTCACCATTTTGATCTGATGATCCTTGCAGAGGGGTTTGACGGACAGGAAATTGCCGGCGGACCGATTATAAATTACCTGAATCATATGTCCATGTCCAGCAGGCGGAATATCTTCTTAACACTTATTGGGGATAAGTATAAGACAATGGATGAGATGATGGCCTATGCGCTGAGTGCCAATATGGTTGTTAATACAAAAGACCTTGGAAGCTTCTCCGCCCTGCTAAAACGCGGAATAATGGATTATAAAAAATTTTATAAGGTATTTTTTGATATTCTTGAAGAAGAAGGCAAGGTTTAAGATTAAGGCATGCCTATATCACACCTTTCGGATCAACGGCGCATGGCAGTATATGTGCGCCTTTTATTCTGGCGAGACTCTTTTCCCATTTATTTTTTAGCCGTGTTATATCAACCCTTTCGCCAATAGCCCAGACTGACCCCCCTGCCCCGGCTCCGGCAAACCTTGCCCCGCACCCTGATCTCTCGGCCTCTTTAATGAGGTTTCCCGTCTCAGGTATGAGCGCATCAGGGGTTATCTTCCTCCTGATCTTCATTTCTTCCCTGACATATCTAACCGTTTCCTGCCATTTCATGATCTTTACTGATGAGATTAATTCTCTTACAACTTCATTTGCCTCAAGCCAGCCGTTCCTTGTCTTCCCGTCAAGAAAATTATTGAGCCATATTCTGTTGGTCATTAGCGAGATATGCCATTTTCCGCTGTATGCAACCAGTATACGGTCTGAGAGCTGTTTCATACCCACAGTATCAAGAAGTCTTTCCCTTTCTACAGGCATTTTAGTGTTACTGTAACTCCATAACCACCCGTTCACACCACCGTACACGGCTGCTGCCTGATCCTGCATCCCGCAATTCCCTCCGCTAATACCATCCTCAAGATGATAACCCAGGTTCAGGATATCCTTTTTTAAAATAGACCTTTTAGTCCCAATGGTCTGATCGAGTTTTGCCAGGGCTTTAATTAGTGCGACAAGAGCAGTGCTTGATCCGCCAAGGGCAGATTTAACAGGCGATTGAGAATCTATTTTTATCTCAAGACCGTTGAAGCCAAAATAGCTAACAGCAGCAAAAAAAATCGCATATGGACCGGATAGGTTCAGATTCCTGCGGTTGCAGATTACTCCAGCAGGGAAACCTTCAGATGATATTTTAACCGCCCCTGTTCTGAATGGCAAAAGACTAACCTTTGTCCTCATGTTAAGCGCTATATTAAAAGTAGATGGTTTGTACCTTTCAAAGGGGAGTGCCATTGCCTTAATATCCCATGTCCCTCCTGCATCTATCCTGCAGGGAGCAGATGCAGCCACAGGATGTTCTTCAAGTACTTTTTTTACTGAAATATTATTATGCATATAAAGACCTTATCATAATGGAGGTGTCCACTTATTGGTTGAAGCCTCATATGACCAGCAGCCTACCAGGGCTTTTTTTGAAGTATAATGAGGATTTTTAGCCCATATCAGCATCTGTTCATGAGCGTCTTTAATTTTTCTGAATTCTTCTGCATTACCACCCACATCAGGATGATGTATCCTTGCCATCTTTTTATAGGCTGACTTTATTTTTAAAGTCTTCTCCTCTGATAAAAGTTCTTCCAGCTTTAGCTTTAAGCATTTTAACGATTCCCTTTCAGCCTTTGAAAAACGCAGCTTTTTTTTGCTGTCAGGCTTTATTGACCTTAACGGAAGGGCACTGTTGATATTCTTTTTCAGTAGAGAAAGACTGGCATAGCTTCTTGAGTTGTTTTTCCCAATGATTGCATACCATTCATTGCCTGAATCCAGAATAAGCTTTTTTAAATCTTCAGCAGGCTTTTTACCTATAGTCCTTTTATGGGTAAATCTTGAAATTTCATTTGACCATACAGGCAAAATATCAAGAATGACATTATTCCTGTTAAATGAAAATGAAGCATACCTCGTATTAAAAATACTTAAGAGCCCACTCGAAAGTGAAAGGACCCACATAATCTGCCTTCGACAGCCGCTTGAACAGTATTTTCTCCTTGCATCCAGACCGGGTCTGCCGCATGCAATACATTTTCTTTTTTTATCATCAGGTTTTTCCTGTTTTACAAGATCCATTTTTGGCATCAAATGATATGGATATATTGAAATACCACTCCTTTGTAATTAAGGCTGCTAGAACCCGGTTTAACCATACAAAAACAATACCTGTTCACCTCTGAATAATCAACCCTGAATAAATCTAACTTGATATTTATTGACCTATTAAAATGTTTTTTTTATACTCCCGAAACACAACCGGAAAAAAAAACAGGATAATATGTTAAAGATTCAGTTATATCAAGCCGATAAGGCCTTTATATTAGACAAATCACACTAATTTTGAAATATTCCTGTTAAATATATGTCTCCTGAAGAAATTTGTCGGTATAAATCTGAAAGGAAATTGAATATGTTTTTTACACGGAAAATCCCTGCCAATTCACTGTTCCTCCTTGTTTTATTTGTCATGGGATGTGCTACAACCGAAAGGCATGCCCCTATATCTGTTGAAGAGACTGAATCGGTAGATCAAAATGCCGGTCTGTCTGAAACAGCAGAAAGCACCGCTGTAAATAACATTATACAAGAGGCATCTCCTGAGAGAATAGAGATCAATTCAACTGATGTTTATGTAAAAAACATTGGAGATACGCCTTCAGATCAGGAACTCATAGATTCTGCCCTGGAATATTGCCAGGCATCAAATGATTACTGGGAACGCGGTGATCTGGATAATGCAATAGACTGTCTCGACAAGGCATATTCCAATACACTCAAAATAAACAGTAACGCCAGCCCGGAAATAATGCAGGAAAAGGAAGACCTTCGTATAACAATCGCAAAAAGGATGATCGAGGTATATTCATCCAGATTTACAAGCGTTAATGGTCTTCATAAGGCCATACCCCTTGTTATGAACAATCATGTGAAGAAGGCAATTGACCTTTTTACTGGAAGAGAAAAAGAATGGTTTCTGAAGGTATATGCAAAATCTGGAAAATATAGACCTTCAATCGTTAGAGAACTAAAAAAGGCAGGTTTGCCTGAAGAACTATCATGGCTCCCTTTAATAGAAAGCGGTTTCAGTACAAAGGCTATTTCCAGTGCCCGCGCCCTTGGGATGTGGCAGTTTATAGCTTCAACAGGTTATAAATATGGATTAAACAGAGATTCCTGGATTGATGAAAGAATGAATCCTGAAAAATCAACAAAGGCTGCAATCGACTACCTGACAGAACTGCACCAGATCTTTGGTGACTGGACAACCGCACTCGCAGCATATAACTGCGGTGAGGCCAGGGTGTTAAGAGAAATAAGCACTCAAAAAATTAACTATATGGATAACTTCTGGGATCTATATGAAAAATTACCAGGTGAAACAGCCTTTTATGTTCCCAAATTCCTTGCAGTGCTCCATATCATTAATAATCCCTCAGCATATGGTATAATACTTCCGCCGCTGGAAAAAGAGTTAGAATACGAGAAGGTAAATATAAGCAAACAGATATCGCTAAAGACCCTGGCGAAGGAGATGTATATAGATTATGAAAGTTTGCGGGAGTTAAACTCTGAACTCAGGCAGAATGTTACACCAAAGACAACATATGAACTCAAAGTGCCAAATGGTAAAGGTGAAATACTGGTAACAAAACTAAATGATATGCCGGCTTATATTCCCAGTGCATCATCTTTTATAGCTTCTGGTTCTGATTATCATATTCACATGGTAAAAAATGGTGAGACCCTTTCAACCATTTCCCAAAAATACAATGCATCCATACAGAAAATCATGGCTGTAAATAACCTAAAAAGTAAAAATTTTCTGAAGGCTGGATGGAAGCTCAAGATACCGGCAGGCAGGTATACCTATATGGCGGCTTTGTCTTCTCCTACTGGCAAACCCACCAAATATACTATTCAAAAGGGCGATTCGCTCTGGAAGATAGCAAACCATTTCGGCACCACAGTCAGATCAATAAAGGCGCTAAATGCCATAGAAAGCCCGGCTCTCAAGGTAGGCCAGGTGCTCATTATAACAGAAGAGGCAGAAGAACCAGTGCAGGGGGAGAACCAGAACTATACAGTCAAACAGGGTGATACTCCCTATCTGATAGCCAAAAGACACAGCATGAATCTTTCTGAATTCCTGACAATTAATAATCTCGATCCAAACAGCACTATATTCCCTGGTCAGGAAGTTAAGGTGACCCTGCGGTAATAAATTCAAATATAACCAATTCTCAACCAGGGGGATAATAATGCCGGTATTAGCTGGCCTTGATGTATTCAGAATAGAAGACTACCGAAAATACAGGGGAGCAAGGATCGGTCTCCTGTCAAATCAGGCATCTGTAACCATAGATATGATTCACGCTAAGGATATTATTGCAGAATTATGCCCGGGAGACCTAAAGGCCTTATTCGGACCCCAGCATGGATATGCAGGTGAAGATCAGGATAATATGATAGAGACAGGACATGCTGTTGATAAAGAACTCCACATCCCGATTTTCAGTCTCTACAGCAATCTAAGAGAGCCTTCCCCTGAGATGATGAATCTGATTGATCTTCTCATAATAGATATGCAGGATGTTGGTACCAGGGTGTATACCTTTGCATCAACCATGTTCAACTGTATGAAGGCTGCTGCCAGATATGGTAAAAAAGTTGTGATACTCGACAGACCTAATCCACTTGGCGGGGATGTAATGGAAGGAAATCTGCTTGTTCCTGAACTGTATTCCTTTGTCGGGACATGGAAAATGCCCATGAGGCATGGCATGACAATTGGTGAACTGGCACTGCTATTTAACAATGAATTTTCTATTGGATGTGCCCTCGAAATAATCAGGCTTAAAGCATGGTCCCGTTCAATGCTATGGGATGAAACAAGCCTGCCATGGGCTGTGCCATCTCCAAACATGCCTACCCCGGATACAGCTTTTGTCTATTCTGGGCAGGTCATATGGGAAGGGACAAACCTTTCAGAAGGGAGAGGAACGTGCAGACCTTTTGAGATATTCGGGGCACCATATCTGGATACCAGGGGCATTCTGAATAATATCCCTCAGGAATTCTTAAGAGGTTGTTTATTGAGGGAGGTATCCTTTCGCCCTACATTTAATAAATGGAAGGATGAGATATGTAAGGGTTTCATGATCCATGTTATTGATAAACCCGTATTCAGGTCATATGATACAGCCATTGCCCTTTTAAAAACAATAATCGAAATACATGGTGAAAGTTTCGAATGGAAAAGCCCCCCCTATGAATATGAATACGAAAAGTTGCCTATTGATCTTATATTGGGAAATTCTGCCTTAAGGGAGGCCATTCAGGAAGGATGGGACCTGCTTGAGATAAAAAAGAGATGGCTTTATGAGTATGAGGATTTTATAGAGTTACGCAGGCCATATCTTTTATATTAAAGTGGGTGAAACAGGTAATAATCAATTGTTATCTCGCAAATTGTCGGCTCAGCATCATTTTGTTTTTATAATCTCCATCGCAAGCATACTTATATCTTCTTTTTACCGCCGCTTGATATCCATTCATCTATCGCATTCTTGTCAAAACGCCATACACGCCCTATTCTGATGGCCGGTATTTTATCTTCTGCAGCATATTTGCATATGGTAATCTCGTGCAACTTAAGATATTTTGCTAGTTCTTTTGTTGTCATTATCTGTGGCATGGTAAACTCCCTGTCTATATGATATAAATTAATGAAATAATCAAAAAAACCTTTTTATTATTTATAATACCTCAAAGGTAGAAAGTCAATACAATAAATGGTCAACAGTGGATAAAGTTATCTAATATTTATATATTTTATTTGTTTTTTATTGTTATGCATTAGTTTTTGTATAATTAATGATAATTATATAAATAGTAATATAAATAAGAAATGTATAAATCCATTGAAGTATTGACTGAGATATCCTTAAAATCCATCAGGCATACTGCGGATCACAATCAGGGTGGAGGTAGCAATATACCTTTATATCTTGTATTTCTGGTTTTACAGATGGGAGAAAATGATATTTATACACAGGGTATTAATTGATTGCAGTAAGTTTACTCTCGGCAATATTTGCTTCAGGTGATTTCGGGTATGTTTTAATAAGCTTTTTTAAAATCAGCTTTGTGCTTGTTATATCGCCTATCTCCTGCATAGCTATTGCCTGACGAAGCATAGCATTAGGTACCTTGTTTTCATTGGGATAGTTTTTTATTACATCCTGAAAGGCAAGAATGGCCTGTTCATATTGCTTCATGTTCATAAAGCACTCACCAATCCAGTATTGTGAGTTGTCTGCAAGGTCAGATTTAGGATATTGCTGCAAAAATGATTTGAACCCGCTTATTGCCTGTTCATATTGCCCGTTTTTAAAAAGCAGCAAGCTTGTCTCATACAGGGCTTCATCCTTTGACTTGCCTTCCATGCTGATAGAGTCAAGGTCAGATAATTCACCTATAGGAACACCTGTATTACTTTCATTGTCATTTTTAGCCGGAACCAATACAAAGGGCTCAAGGTTCAGGTATTTCTGCAGGTCCTTTACCGTCTTCTCCAGACGAATCAACCTTTCGGAGATACTGCCTCCGCCGTTCTGATCTCCAAGTTCCATTTCCAGATTGCGTTTTACCAGGTGTTCGGTATCTTCAATCCGGCCGGTGAGTTCCCTTATCTCGGACCTGAGTGTCTCGATTTCAGCCATGATAGAAGCCTGGCTTGAAACCATATTATCTATCTTTCCCCCGGCGTTTTTTTCCAACTCCTCTGTTCTTTTTTTGAGGGCGCCTAACTGGTCATTGGTATATTTAATATATTCCTGATTTTGTGCGCACGATGACGCGAACAGAAGGGAAAAAATAAAAATAGCGCCTGTTATCAGCCTGCAGTTATTTATTGATATTATATCCATGGATTATGTACTTGACTAAATTGTAAATGCCTGAACCATGAATTTGTCCGGTTCAGGCATAATAACAGAAATATATTATCCTTATTACTGGATTAATATGAATTCATCACGTCTGTTCTGAGACCATTCAGACTCACCACTGCCTGTCACAGCCGGTTTTTCCTCGCCGTAACTTACTGTGGTAAGCCTGTCTGAAGAAACACCAAGTGCACTTATAAAGTTAGAGGCGGCTTCAGCCCTTCTAGCGCCAAGAGCCATATTGTATTCTGTGCTTCCCCTCTCATCACAATGGCCTTCTATCTTGAGTTTGAACTGGCCGTTTTCCTTAAGCCAGTTTGCTTTTTTTGTTAGTACAGTCTGTGACTCGTATTTGAGATCTGATTTGTCATAATCAAAATAGATTTTTTCCGATTCCATCTCTGCCTTTGCACGCGCCCTTGCGTCTTCTTCTCGCGCTATTCTGTCTCTCTCTGCCTGCTCTCTTGCAAGTCTTTCTTGCTCTGCAGTATCATCGCCCTTTGTAACTTCTTCTGCCGGAGTTGCCGGTGGTGGAACTATTTTCTTCTGGCATGCAGTAGCGAACATAAGTAATACTGAAACAAAACCAATTAATAATAGACCAGTAATCGATTTCCTAATCATTTTTATCCCCCTATATGGTAAATAATTGTTTATAATTCTAGATTAATTTATCTCTATTATGAAATTAAACATTCTATATATTCAAGATTTATAATGCCGTCAACAAAAATTATTTAAAAGGGTGACCATGAAGGATTTCTCTCTTCCCCATTAAAAAATGATATCCTCCTCTGGTTGAACCCGTTAGCATTCATAATATACAGGTGGTAACCGCCTGACCGGTTTGAACTGAAGACAATGTATCTGCCGTCAGGAGACCAGCACGGCTCCTCATTGTTTCCATCACCTTCTGTAAGGTTTCTTAAACCTGTACCATCCGGGTTCATAATATATATGTCATGTACGCCATTTTCAACAGACACAAAGGCTATTTTGTTTAATGAAGACCACACCGGGCTGGTACAGTATTTAAAATCATAGGTGATACGCTCTTCACTCCCTGTGCTGAGATCCTTTATATAAACCTGCGGCGGGCCTGACCTGTCTGAATTAAAAACCATTTTTTTCCCGTCAGGAGACCTGGATGGCGAGATATCATCGCTACGGCTGTTTGTAATCCTCTGGATGATCTTTCCATTAATATCAGCCGAGTAGATATTTGCAAATCCCCTGTCTCTTAACGTAAGGTCAATGCCGCTGCCATCAGGGTGCCATCGTGCGCTCATCCCTTCCTTATCAGAAAGCCTGCTCAACTTTCCTGATGGGAGAGGCATATTATACAGCTGGAAATGCCCATCCCTGTTTAAAGTAAAGGCAAAACCCGTTCCATCCGGCGCCCATCTTGGAAACAGGGCTATGCTTTTTTCGTTTGTCACCTTTTTAAGGTTATACCCGTCAAAATCACAGATATATATCTCTTTATTGCCTGTACTGTTATTATCAAAAAGGAATTTGCTTAAAAATATTCCTTTATGTCCGGTAATCTTGAAAAATATATCATTCCCTACCCTGTGCATGAGCTGTCTGTAATCACTGACCCTTTCGATATACCGCTTTCCATATATCTGCTTGCCCTCAAACGGGTCATAGGCCCTTATATCGACCTCTACATTTTTGCCTATACATGTATACGCCCCTTTGATCAGTAGATCTGTGCCGATAAGTGTCCAGTTTCTGAAATTCACATTGTCAGATGTTATCCCGGCCCCGTCTCCATCAAGAAAGGCCTTTTTATCCATAGGCAGGAAATAGCCGCTCAGGTCAAGGTCATTGGATATCACCTTTGTAAGCTCCACCGAAAGCTCAGGTGATTCCTTATTAATGGAAAAATTCTTAAAATCCGGTATGGCTACCTTAAGCCTTCTATCGCCAGGTTCGCTGATATCAACATTTATCCGGCCATAAGTGCTTGTGGCGAAAACAGAAAAAATAAATAATAAAAACAGCAATACTTTATAGATGCTATTCAAGGTCTCTGAGATTGAAATTGATTTCAAGTTCTTCATTTCTTTTATTATGCCCCTCGGGTAATGGTGGAAGCGGTTTTGACTTTTCTATTGCCTTGAGAACAGTCTGGTCAAAAATATCATTCCCTGAGGGTTTAATAAAATCTGTGTCCAGTACTGTTCCATCATTTTTTACCTTTAACAAAACAATTGCCTCGATATCTTTACGATTTGTCTGGGCATCAGGAAAAGCCCAGTTGCTTTTTATCAATATCTCTACCTCCATCTGGTAAATCCTCAGAGCCGGACTCCCCCCTGTAGAGGTTCCGCCTCCTGAAGCCCCAGCAGAGGATGATCCGCCCGTTGCTCCTGCCTTTTTTCCGATTGCCGCTATGGCCTTTTCCAGATGATCTGCATTTTCTGCGTTTTGAGAGCCTGCCCTCTTTTTTATATTTGCAATGGCCTTTTCAAGATACTTATTTGAGTCCTGCGCAGGCCTGGATTTTTTCTTTTCTACCGTTCTTTTTGCTATTGTAACGGCGTTTTTCTTGCTTGATGGTTTATATATCCTTTTTGCCTCTCTGTTTTCCGGCATAGCCGAAGATGCCTTTTCCGCTGCAGATGCCTTATCCTCTGATATGCTGCCAGGTGTCCCCTCTACAAGGCTAACTTCATAAACCACATCACTCATTCTAAGACCGCTTATGCTCCCGCTCCCCGGTACCCAGAATAATGAAGAGAACAGAAGGCCATGCAGCAAAAGCGAAACCCCGAGCATCGGTTTCCACCTGATCTCATCTTCATCGGATCTTCTATTTATGGCCAATGCCTTTAACATAAAAGCCTCTTATTATTCTTCCGGTTCTGTTATCATCCCAAGCTTCTCTATGCCTGCCCCCTTGATCCGGGCAGTAACCTGCATGATAAAACCATAAGGAAGCTCTTTGTCTGCGCGCAATAATAGCTCTTTGTTATCCCTGTATTTGAACATGCTGGTGAGTTTCTCTTCAAGTTCAGTAAGCTCTATCTTATATTTTTCTATGGTTATTTCCTTGTTGATATTGACTGTAAGGATAAGCGGGTCATCTTCGGTTTTAAAATCCTTTGCCTGTGTCTGCGGAAGATTCACATCCACACCCTGTATCATCATGGGCGCTGTCACCATAAAGATAATCAATAGCACCAGCATTACATCAACAAAGGGCGTAACGTTTATGTCAGACATCAGCCTTTTTTTGCCGCCACTACCGGTGGTCATCATTTGAAAACACGCCTCCCGTAAAATTATTCTTCTACCTTATCCAGGCCGCTCTTAAGTGTCTGACGCACAACCAGGGAGAGAAAATCTGCGGAAAATATCTCCATCTCTGCACCAAGCTCTGCTGCCTTGCTGTTAAAATAGTTATAGGCAATTACAGCAGGGATGGCTGCTAAAAGGCCTACTGCTGTAGCAATCAGGGCCTCTGCGATACCTCCGCCCACAACTGCGAGACTCGCAGACCCCTTCTGTGTAATACTCATGAATGACGTCATGATGCCCCAGACCGTACCAAAGAGACCTATGAACGGCGCTGTATTACCTGTGGTTGCAAGAAATGCAAGGGCCTTTTCCATTCTGCTGTTTTCGTGGACAGTAGCCCGTCTGAGCGCCCTCTCAACGGTTTCAGATATGCTGCTCATTCCCTGGGCAAATGAGTTTCCGTCACCCTTTAGTTTTTTAAGCCTTAAAAGTTCTGTATAGCCCCTGACAAACATCTGCGCAACCGGGCTGTAAAGGAGGTCTTTGGCTTCTTTATAAATACTGGTGAGTTCCGTTGCATCCCAGAACAGATCAAGGAAATAGGCGGTTTCGAGCTTGGCATATCTAAAGAACCTCAATTTGAAAAAGATGATGGTCCAGCATGTTATTGAAAACCCAATAAGGATGAACATCACCAGTTTGACAACAAGTCCTGCATCAAGAAACATCTTGATAACATCACTTCCAAAACCTATGTTAGCGCAAATTGTAGCCGGGAGCACATGAGAATACAAAAGATGAATAATATTCATGTTAAATTCCTTGTCAGTTAGAAATTATAAAAACAGGCAGCAGTATAAATGAGTTACAGGAAGTTGCAAGATATTTCGAAACACTTGTTTTCATATGGTATTCACACTGAATGATCCTTCTTATTAAGTAACAGTATTTAGCTTATCATAATAAAAAGATCACTGAAAACCAATTTGGGTTAAGTCTGCCCTGGAGGGAGATATTAGCACAACCTTTATATTTATGTAAAACTTCTGATCGGATTAAATATATTCAATGAAAGTCCCCACAGCAAGCGGTTAGGAGTCAATCAATATTCTTCCTAAATTTATTAGCTGCCAGTCTTTATAGCTGTGCCGTGATTGACCCGTCTTAACAAACCATAGCATTGTACAACGGCTGACCGTCTCTGCGGCTTGCAAGAGGTATTAGTGGCAAGGTTAAAAAAAAGCAGAGAATATGTTCGGTCCCTGCCTTAAATATTATAAAGGCTTCCCAGGATGCCGTTTTAATCCCCGAAGTGAATCTCCTGCATTAATATTAATGGTGAGATACCCGGCAGATAAGATGCACGCACAACAGAGAAGCCTTATATGTAATCAACTCCTGTTTTAAAAGTTTAACCTCTGGAAGCCTTTACATCACATGGTTTAGAGGTTAAGTATTGAAGTTGGATGTACTTAATTTTGATAATAATATAAACATAAAAAAAAGGAGGTCAATAGATCTGTAGTTAATTTGAACTATATTTTTATTGATCCATGTTATAATTCCCCATATACTCACCCGCAAAAACAATTTATTTCAGGTCAGGTCTGTTAAATAAAAATCTAATTAACCCTTGACAATTATGATGAAGTGATTAGGTTTTTGCGTCATTATTGAGTTAGTCATATCAGCAACTTAGGCATACCTGCCTGAAATGATATTTTCTTTATATTCAGGTTAATTATTGTTATTTTATTTTATTCTTTAAAATTAAGGAGGAGAGAGAGATTATGAAGATTAAACCTTTAAACGACAGAATTCTTGTATTAAGAACCGAAGGAGAACAAAAAACTGCAGGGGGTATTTATATCCCTGACACTGCAAAAGAAAAACCGCTAGAGGGAAAAGTCATTGCAGCAGGACCAGGCAAGATTGATGACAAAGGAAAACGGGTGCCATTGGCTGTTAAGGTGAATGACAAGATCCTCTTCAGTAAATATGCAGGAACAGAAATAAAACTTAACGGAGTAGAACATATAATAATGAGAGAGGATGATATCCTCGGTATTATTGAAGGATAATAAGGGAGGGATAAAAATATGGCTAAGAAAGAAATCAAATACAGTTCAATCGCCAGAGAAAAGACAATGACCGGTGTAGATACACTGGCTAATGCTGTAAAGGTAACATTCGGCCCAAAGGGCAGAAATGTTCTTATCGAAAAATCATGGGGTTCACCCATTGCCACAAAAGACGGCGTAACAGTGGCAAAGGAAATAGATCTCGAAGACAAATTTGAAAACATGGGCGCCCAGATGGTTAAGGAAGTAGCATCAAAGACCTCTGATGTTGCAGGCGACGGAACAACAACAGCAACAATTCTTGCACAGGCTATTGTGAGAGAAGGGCTGAAGCTGGTTACCTCGGGTATTAACCCTATGTCTCTGAAAAGGGGTATAGACAAATCAGTTTTACTGGTTGTTGAAGAACTTAAAAAAATCTCAAAGCCCACAAAAGATAAAAATGAAATAGCTCAAATTGGTACTATTTCAGCAAATAACGACCGAACCATAGGCGATATAATCGCCGAAGCAATGGAAAAGGTAGGTAAAGAGGGCGTTATAACCGTTGAAGAAGCAAAATCAATGGATACGTCACTCGAAATAGTTGAAGGAATGCAATTTGACCGCGGGTATCTCTCCCCCTATTTTGTGACAAACGCAGAAAAGATGGTGGTAAGCCTTGATGACCCCTACATTCTCCTGCATGAGAAAAAGATCAGCAATATGCGTGAAATGATCCCGATACTGGAAAAAATAGCCCAGTCAGGACGCCCCTTTGTTATCATTGCAGAAGATGTTGAAGGAGAAGCACTTGCAACCCTGGTTGTAAACCGCCTCAGGGGTACGCTGAAATGCGCAGCGGTCAAAGCCCCCGGATTTGGCGATAGAAGAAAAGCAATGCTTGAGGACATCGCCATACTTACCGGCGGCAAGGTAGTAAGCGAAGAGATGGGTCACAAACTGGAGAATATTACAATTGCTGACCTTGGTACTGCAAAGAAGATAACCATTGATAAGGATAACACCACCATAGTTGACGGTGGCGGAAACCGCAAGGAACTTGAGGGCAGGGTAAAACAGATCAGGGCCCAGATCGAGGAAACCACAAGTGATTATGACCGTGAAAAACTTCAGGAACGTCTGGCAAAGCTTATCGGTGGCGTAGCGGTTATTAGTGTTGGTGCTGCAACAGAGGCTGAGATGAAGGAAAAAAAGGCAAGGGTTGAAGATGCACTTAACGCGACCAGGGCAGCGGTTGAAGAAGGGATTGTCCCCGGAGGCGGTGTTGCTTTTATACGCGCGCAGAAGGTTCTTGAAAATACATCATTTGACGGCGAAGAGCAGGCAGGTCTTAACATCATTAAAAAGGCTATTGAAGAACCAATCAAACAGATTGCAAACAATGCAGGATTTGAAGGCTCTGTTGTGGTTAAAAATGTTCAGGCCCTTACAGGCAATAAAGGCTTCAACGCTGAAACAGGTGAATATGAAGATATGGTAAAGGCAGGAATCATTGACCCGACAAAGGTCACCAGGTTTGCACTGCAGAATGCCGCCTCGGTAGCCGGACTCCTTATGACTACAGAGGCTATGGTTGCTGAGAAACCCGAAAAGAAAAAGGCTGCCGCACCTCCAATGCCTGATGATATGTATTAAAAAGACGCATCCTTCTCCTCCAGTGGCTTCTGTCTTTGCCATTATGATTAGATACGACAAGCCGGCCGGACACAGGAAGTGATGTTTAATGAATACCAGGCACTGCCATAGTTTGATCCGGCAGTGCCTGATTATCTGGTAACTTACTTGACAGAAAATACCATGCTTGTGCCTGACATATATTTTTTCTGCAAATGAACAAGGTGTCGATCATATGAATAAAAAGAAACTGCAATACTTCAAGAAGACCCTCACCAAACAGCTCGAAATGCTGCATGACAAGACAAGTCAGACCAGGGTTACATCTCTTGCCGAATCTGAGCAGATCCCTGATTTTACCGATCAGGCAACACTGGAATCTGATATTGACATGAACATCCATATAAAGGAACGAGACAGCAAACTTATATTAAAGATAAAGCGAGCCCTTGAAAAAATTGAGGAGGGCACCTATGGAATATGTGAACAGTGTGGAGAAGAGATAACCGAAGCGCGTATGGAAGCGCGGCCTGTTACTACAGAATGTATTGACTGCAAGAGGGAACAGGAAAACCTTGAAAAATTGAGAGGAGATTAGACTTTATAGATCTTGATTTACACTCCCATGACGCATCACATGGGGATATTTAAACGACTTCGGTTTTTTTCAGAAGTGTGGCAACTACATGTCTAAGATTTTCAATACCATACCCCTTTTTTTCAACAAAATGTAGAGGATTATACAACCCGTTGATATCATCAAAACTGTTGTTGAAAGAGTGAAGGACAACAGGAAGCTTTGCAGTCATTTCGATAATTGCCTGCAAAAGTGATTCATAGTCAAAGTCAGGCAATTCAGGATCAAGTATCAAAAGTCTGATAGAGTTATCATTTCTTATACGGTCCAGTATTTCACCTCCACTTTTTGCCAGCTCTATCGCATAACCGTCTATCTTCATCTCGCGTTTAAGATATTCCCTAACATTTTTATTCCGGTCTGTTATGAGAATCTTCTTTTCCACTTCCCTTTTTCTGCCTCTTCGTATCTCATAGTATAAATCAGGAGTTATATACAGGTTCTCCCTGAAGCAATTTTCGAAAAATAAGTATATAAAAAACAGAGAGCAACTAATATGCCAAATATTTAATTAGATTTTTTTCCGTAACAGGCTGATAAATCTGACGATTCGTTATGACTGGATAACAGTTATAACAGTTGGTTTATAGTCTATGTCGATTTTTTTTACAGTGTGTAAAAAGTATCAGCTTACTGGAGGAGGTAGCTACTCTTCTTTTACAGATGTCTCAAGCGTGATTTGATATTTTTCGATCCTTGAATGAAGAGTAGGCCTAGAAAGGCCCAGAAGCTTTGCTGCCTTTGATCTGTTTCCGCCTGAAATATTAAGAGCCTCTTTAATTAACATACCTGCAAAATGATCTATGCATGAGTCAAAGACATTGCCCTTATTATTTGATGACAGTTCTTCTCGTATCCAGTCAATAATTTCCCGATTACTTCCTGTCCTGCCATCTTCTTTTACAGCTATTTTTCCACTGATGGCCTGAGTAATATCATCAATACCAACTGGGGCGCCGCGATTAAAGATCAAAGCCTTCTGAAGTGTATTTGCCAGCTCTCTAACATTCCCAGGCCAGGGATAACTCACAAGAACTCTCTTTGCATCTTCTGTAATTCCCGGATTATTGATACCCAGTTCTTTCGCAAACCTCGGCAAGAAATAATCAACCAGCAGTGGAATATCGGAAGCCCTTTTATTTAGGAGTGGAAGGCCTATGGTAACTACTTTGAGCCGGAAGTAGAGATCCTCCCTGAATCGGCCGACAGCTATCCCTGCTTCGAGATCCCTGTTTGTGGCAGCAATTATCCTGACATCAACAGGAATGGTAGAACGTCCCCCAAGCCTCTCTATACTTTTTTCCTGAAGCAGCCTGAGAATTTTTGCCTGTATGCCAGGCGGCATGTCGCCAATTTCGTCAAGAAAGATTGTCCCGTGGTTGGCCTGCTCAACCTTACCGATACGCCTGTGGGTAGCACCTGTAAATGCCCCCTTTTCATAGCCGAATAACTCGCTTTCAAGAAGGCTTTCAGGTATTGCTACACAGTTGATTACAAGGAAAGGTTTACCTGCCCGTAAACTGTGCTGATAGATAGCCCTTGCAACCAGCTCTTTTCCGGTGCCTGATTCCCCGCGTATGAGAACTGTTGCGTCTGTCGGCGAAACACGGCCAATGGCTTTGTAGACATCCTGCATGGCACTGCTTCTGCCTATAAGCGCCTCGCCTGATGTATTATCATAAACAGGATTCATATTTACCAGCCGCCGCATAAACCTGGCTGATTCCATAGCCTGGCTTATTGTGGTGAGCATATCAGGCACATCAAACGGCTTCAATATATAATCAAAGGCGCCAAGCTTGGTGGCCTCAATGGCGGTTTCTGTTGTGCCAAAGGCTGTCATTATTATGACAGGAAGCTTTGGATCAATTTCATTTATTTTTTTATAGACCTCCATCCCGTTCATGCCGGGTAGTTTCATGTCCAGAACGACAACATCAGGAGGATTTCCCTGTATTTTTCTGAGCCCCAGCTCTCCGGATGGTGCGGTAAAGACGGTAAAGCCCTCTTCGTTTAAAAGTTTTTCGAAACTCTTTCTTAGCTGATCATCATCATCAATTATTAGGATACTGTTCAATTCTTTTTTCTCTCTTTTGCCAGGGTGATTATAAAGGTTGTTCCTATACCTTCTGTAGATTCAAAGGAAAAAGTTCCTCCATGATTTGAGACAATGCGCTCTGCAATACTTAAGCCCAATCCTGTGCCCTCCTCCTTAGTGGTGAAAAAGGGCTGAGTCACCTTGCTCCGGATCTTTTCCGGAATGCCATTGCCATTATCCTTTACCCTGATTATGACCGCTTCCCCGATATTCTTTACTGTCCCCTGTTCTTCATATATATCTATACATCCCCCCTCTTCCATGGCCTCACATGCGTTAACCATAAGATTGACAAGCACTTCCTTGATCTGCTCAGGATCTATCTCGATTTCGGGCAGCATTTTTTCACGATGGAGGATGACCTCGACATTGCTTGATTCAAACCTGTATTGTAAAAGTTTTATAACCAGATCAACAATCTCAGAAGGGCTTACCATCTGCGTACGCAATTTTGGTGGACGGGAATATTCAAGAAAATTCTGCAAAATGGTGTCTATATGACTTATCTCTTCGGATATTACCTCTAAATCCTCCTTTTGTGCTTCAGGCATATCAAATGCCCTTCCAATAGAAAAAAGCCTCATTTTTACTGAAGTAAGAGGATTTCTTACACTATGTGCAACACTTGAAGCGAGCTTTCCGACCATAGCCATTTTTTCAGCCTGCAGGAGACTCCCTCTGCTCTTTTCTAGTTCTAGACTGGTCTGATCAATATTCTCAATTAACCCCATCACTCCCATCCTCAGGGCCTTGACCTCATCTTCAGGTTCAAGTGTTTTGTTTTCACGGTTGGTTTCGTGCACCAGGAGCCTTATAGGTTCCAGAATCTGCCTTATAAGCACAAGAGAAAGTATAATACCAAGAATGATGACAAAAAATATTGCAGTTACAGCGATTAACCTCAATTTCCGGGCTTGTGTCAGACTATCATTTCTTATCAGGGAGATTCTTTTTACATAAAGAGACTTGAATTTCTCACTCAATTCTATGCTTTTAAAAAAATGATGCTGGTACTCTTCGTTTATATCAGCATCCTGTTCCTTTTTCTGTTCATTATGTAAACCAATTATTTTTTCTTTCAGCCCGATATACATCATATATTCATATTCAAGGTCATTAAGCGTCTTCTTCTCTTCCAAGGTTTCAACAAGGCTGCTTGCCTCTTTTAATCTTTCCTTGAATACCTGCTTTTGTTCGCCTAGCTGCTTTAGCCATCTTTGGTCTGAGTCAAGTAAAAAATAAGTCACAAACCCCTTTTGTTTTACGAGGACGGTTTCAAGTTCTTCTACTATCCGGAAAGCTTCAATATTATTGTCGATAATTTTTCCGAAGATACCCTCAATACGATAGGTGTACCATACCGTTATTACCCCTCCGGCACATGTTATAAGTACCAGGCCGGTAATTATTATATATATTCGGAAACGAAGACCCAGCTGTTTCATATTTTACTCAAATGCAAATGAATAGCCTCCTTGAGAGAAGCATTTTCCATTGATATTTTGGTCAATAATAAAAAATGCTACTTGTTTTTATCTGTCATATCAAGCCAAATTGTCAGAATATATTTGTTTTTCAAGAATATTTATTAAAAAATCA
>CAZSZQ010000034.1:12155-24706 GCA_964610475.1 uncultured Desulfatiglans sp. | reverse complement strand
GGGTTGGTATCCTGATATGGACATGGGCATCTACACACATGAAGGTGAGTTCATTTGTGGCGTCCTTTCCATCCCTGTCAATACCCCCGAGGGTCAGGCACTGGCCCCCTATCCCGCCGTTACCGAATGTCTTGATAAGTACATGGCTGCGCAGTTTATTCAGATCCCAGATCTTTAGAAAAAAGTTCTCTATCAACTCCTGGCAGAATTCACGGGTCGCTGTGCCATCTTTAATATCCTTTTTAAAAAAGGGATGCATGTACTGGTCGAAACGTCCGTATGAAATGGAATGACCATTACATTCCATGTGTATCATGCAGTTGGCCATATGCACCAGCTGGATTGCCTCCCAGAAGGTTCTTGGAGGGTTCTCAGATATCCAGAGCAGGTTTTCGTGCATCTGTATAAGCTCTTTTTTCCTGGTTTCTTCAGAAGTACTTTTGGCCTTTTCCCATGCGAGTGTGGCATAACGTTTTATGTGGTCTGCAGCTGCCTCGTTTACGAGCAGTTCTGCCTTCAGGAAGGTATATTTTTTTAAACCCTCAGGCGATGTCTTATCAATACCATTTAAGATGTCAAGGATCATCTGCCTGATGCCCCTGTAGCCGATTTTGAAGAGCCTTTCATAGGCAAGCCCCAGGTGTCCTGCGCCGCAGAACATATAGGCATCCGCAAAAAACACCCCTTTGCCCGCGTGCGAACCTTTCAATTCATCATCTGTAAGCAGAGAATTTGCATAGTCCTCAATTGTTTTACCGTTCCAGAAATCCCTGATGGACTCAAGCTTATCATATGCCTCTTTTGTGTAGCTGAAATAATCATGGGTGCGTTCGGGGCTGTAGTCCATGAGCCCGTCACGCATCTCATCTACTACCCAGTTAAGACCGAATTCAGGGAAAACAGGGGCACCTTTTTTATCACAACCCAGGCCCCCCACGATCAGTTCATCATCATAAATATAAATCGGGGTGTTTCTTAACAGGTTTGCCATGCCTTCAGCGCATTTTGTTATCTGGGAAACCCCGGGGTTCTTTTTAAATGCCTCGGTAACAAGGAACGCCCTTTCAGGAGGGACAAAGCCGTTGGTTGTCTTTGCGGTATTTTTTAATATCCTGTTTATGCGGGGAAATGGCGAGGGTTCAGGTGTGTTACCGGATATTCCTACTCCCCATTCCCTGTCAAATGGCTCAACAGCCTGAGGTACTATTTTTGCTGCTGCCTTATATGTGTTATCAAACTCTTTACTTGTTACCATCTTTATTGCCCCCGGAATAAGATGTTTATAAATTACCTTTTTATTACCCGAGCAGATCGATTATCCATATAAGTAATTATGAACCGGTAATAATCAATATAATTCCTGAACAATCTTGATTTAAAATATTCAGATTATATATTTTTAACCATGAAAAATATATTACACGTAATATTCATATTTTCATAGAGTTTTTTTAGTCAGGCGCTGATTACCATTATACGAGGTATTTATAATGTGAAAGACCGGGGCCTGCCCGTTCAACAGGCAGGGTGATAAACAGCAAAAAAAAGGTACAAAAAAATCTGTCTCTCGATTACTATACCTTGAAATTAACGGCAAAACCGGGTTAAAATAGCATCCTTAGCTGATTTATTTTTCGGAGGAGGTATTTAGAATGGCTGATTTGGCAGGAGTAAACGGGCAAAGAGAAAAATTCAGGGTTGTAGGAAAGCCGAACCTTCCGGGCAGGCTCTCATATGCAATGGCAACAGGTATAGCAAAATATGGAGCAGATTACAGTGTTCCTGATATGCTTCATGCAAAATTTTTAAGGAGTCCCTATGCAAACGCCAGAATTGAAAAAATCGAAATAAGCAGGGCTAGAAAAATTCCCGGTGTCGTCGATATCCTTACTTTTGAAGATGAAGATATTAAAAATCTGCTTGAAAGCGGCGAGATGATGATGGGACCGCTCAAGACTATTATTACCGACACAGCAGATCAGGAGGGGGCTGAGGTCGGTGCAATTGTTGTAGCCGAAACCGAAGACATATGCGATGAGGCATTGAGACAACTCGAAATAAAATGGGAGATACTGCCGCATGTTGTTGATATCCTGGAAGGAAGAAGGCCCGATTCTCCGGTAATCCGACCCCCGGCGCCAAAGTCCAAGGAGGCCCCTGGAGGATTCGGAATGGGAGGTGGAAATAACCCGCCTAAAAAAGGTAATGTTTCCTATTCAAACATAAACGCCGGGGATGTTGAGGCCGGTTTCAAAGAGGCCGACCATATCCTGGAATATGATGTAAACATACCCTCCTTTTCCGGACATATACCAAACCCCATGGGTTCAGTGGCCTGGTGGTTTCAGAATACCTATCATGGTGAAGGTATAAACCTGCATATTGAAGGTGTGGGCTCGCCCAATGATCCGGGGACAATTGCAAATATGTATAAAATGCCCCCTGAAAAGGTCTTTCAGGAGTGCCTGCTGATAGGAGGAAAATACTGCGATTGGGGTCTTCGCAAATCTCAGCTTATAACCCCGCTCCTCGCCAAGAGGACAGGAAGGCCGGTACGTTGTGTCAATACCCGCTATGACCAGTATGATTTTAATCTGAACCAGCGCTTCATGCATATGAAAATAGGCTTTAAAAAGAACGGCCTGATAACTGCTATTGACGATTTTTCTATCGCAGATTCCGGTGTGGAAGGAAGCTCTGTCTTCGGCACTACTATGGATCAGAACTACGGCCCGTACTTTACCACCAGGTGCCAGAACGTCAGACAAAACATGGATATTGTGGACAGTAACCGGGGCAAGATGTATTTGAGCGGTCAGCATAACCCCATGAACTGGGACTCCATAACCCTGGCCATAAATCTGATAGCAGAAAGGCTTGGGAAAGACCCCATAGAGATTACCCGGCTTAATCTGCATGGTCCTGAATCCCAGACCGATCCCAATCCTGTGCCCAGTTTTGAAGCCTGTGTCAAAACCGCTGAAAAAATGATGAACTGGAAATGGCATAATACAGGAGAAAAAAGGCTTGAGGACGGCAGGATGCATGGAGCAAGCTTCAGATATCAGCAGTGCCCTCGTCACTCGGGGATGGTCTTCAACTGCAAACTGGAGCTCCGGAACGGGACCGTGTACCTGGATTCAAAGGGGCCGGTTATCGGTAACTATATCATGGAGGCAAACATGATGGTTGCGGCCGAAGAACTTGGTCTTAATTATGAGGACATCAAAGGTAAACTCGATTTTCATGAGACCTATAAACCCTGGGGCGGTGGCAGCGATGGAACGACCGCTTCCGGATGGGCTATTAAAGAGTGTGCAAACATATTGAAAAAGAAGATACTGGAAAAAGCGGCGGAGGAGACGAATAACCCTGTACCTCAGGGCGGAATCGGCAGACCCGGGCCAAAGCCTGCTGAAAGTCCTTTCAAGGGAATGAAACCCGAAGAACTCGATCTGATTGACGGAAAGGTCGTTGTAAAAAATAATCCCGGCACAGGAGTTCCGCTTGCGCAGGCTGTAAAGGCAAACCTTTTTGCAACCTATTCGGGAAGGCCTCCGCTTTCACTCTGGAATGAGCGCGGAAAAAAACTGGACACCATGAACGTTGCCATGTGCGAGGTTGCAGTGGATACAGAGACCGGAGAAACGGAGATTCTCAAATTCGGAGTGGTTGCAGATACGGGCAAGATTATGCGCCGCACATCACTTGAGAGCCAGATAGAACAGGTAATGTTTTTCAGCGAAGGCTGCCAGTTATACGAAGATTATTTCTATGACAATAAGACCGGAGTAAAGCTCAACACTAATATGTTCGAGTATAAAAAACCCACAATTTTGGATCATGCACATGTGGAAATGGAACTGCTGGAAACCCGTGCTGGAAATGCGGCATACGGCTCTAACGGCATCAGCCATTCCCTGGCAAACACCCATCTTGTAATTGCCGCGATTTATAACGCCATAGGCAAATGGGTTGATCCACCGGCTACACCGGACAAGGTTCTAAAGGCGCTTGGCAAGGCTTAAGAGACAGGGCTGATTATATCGGCAGCGGGTCAGAAGGGGTTAAACGAAGGCTAATTTCAGAGGTATCCATCTGGCTGGAGCAAAGGATTCTTACTATTACCGGGGAGAGGTTCAAAAAAACAAGGTAACCAACTATATTCTTGTTCGCGGTCCTTCCTATGGTACCCTTGACTTTGATGACCGTGAGGCCATTCGTACTGATATACGTGAGAGTCTTGAGTCAAATGGTATCCGGTTTGTGGAATATCAATGGGTATGGGATGAAGATGACCGCTGTCTTCTGGTTGTGGGCCGGTATGAGAAGATAGATGACGCCTACTGGTGGATCAGGGCCCTTGAATCAAAAGGCTTTGAGATAATCACCCGTACCAGCCTGCCCGGCGAAGGATAGGGGAAAATACATTTTCTATACCGCCTGACACATCAAGGCTTTTTATTCGTTATATTTCATATTACCAATTTACTATTCACAATCCAAGATATTATCTTCCGTATCTGGTAAGTGTAGCTCCATGTATTACCCTGTGCATATAGGGTCTTGTTACAGTAACATCCTCAACATTCGCAGTTGAGCCGCACGGAGTCTGAAAGACAATCACTCCGCCGGCGCCTGTTCCGGCTACAATAACAGCCACATCCGTTGGTTTCGCAAAAGGTTCTCTGTAAAGCCCCGGTTTCAGGTCTTCACTCCTTATTCCGATAACCTTACCCTCTGCCACCATTTCTCTGAAGTCATTTTGCTCCTTCTCACTCATTTTGTCCCAGTCGATCCTGTTATTATCATGCAGCCACTTGATAAAAGACTCTCTGGTAAAACCTGCGCTTGTGAGCTGCCGTGCAAATGTAGGATGAATCGCAATCATATGCCGCATATCACTGCCGTTTTGGGGCATGCCGAAAAAACCGAACACCCCTGCGGAAGGGGAGAACATACTTCTCATCTGCTCCAGTTTCTCTTCAAAACCGGCCATGCTCAGGGTCTCAGAGGGCCCGCGCGATATAAAAATCCCTTCGCATATGGTTACACTGCTTTCTTCTGGCTTGAATCCGATTGAAGCAGCATAGGGTTCCCACGGGCTGGCTTTCTGATTTTCCGGTATAATGTAATTTGCATAGGCCGCAGGCTGGCCAAGGCCTCCGGGCGACGAATAGACATCCATGCGTCGCCAGCCTATATTTATCATACACATTAGCATTGCCCTGCCTATAGTGGCGTTTGCCCTGTGACCAGGAGCCAGATACCCGCCCTCGTTATTAAGCCCTATCTCTTCAATAATCGGTCCGCTTATAAAGGTGATGGGCAAAATCTCATTAACAATATGATACTGGTTAAAGTCTTTTGCAGTAATAGTCTCTATCATGGCAATAATAACAGGAAGATACTCTGGTTTTGCCCCTGCCATAACAGCATTTATGGCAATTTTTTCTACGGTCGCCCTGCCCTGCTTTGGAAACATAAGCCCTATTTCCCTGTCAGGCGGATACGAAGTTCCGGCGAGCATCCTGGCTACAGCCTCTCTGGTCGGCGGTATTACTGGCATGCCGTCGGTCATGAAGTTTTCGGTACAATACTGCTGGAATTTTTCGACTGCCCCGGAAAAATCGTCTCCAGTAAATTTTTTGGGCGAATAGTCATAGGTGAAATCCTGGACTTCGATTTCTTCTTTTGTAAGCGGCATGATAAGCGCATTATGTATTTGATTAAAGGCCGCTTCTGCTACCTGTTTCATTAGTTGAGGGTCTGTCTTGGCGACAAGGTAATCAACTGCAGGTACAGCAAGAACGCGGCATGTTGGCATGCCGTTAATATCTACCAGAAGTTTTTTCGCCACTATTACTGCGTCGGATACAATCGCAACTCCGGGGCAGCCCCGTTTTTCAAGTCTGGCGCCTGTATCATGCCTGGAGCCGGTCTCCGACGCCTTGACCCCGTCGATCCACCCATCGCATTTTTCCGCTATCTCGGCAGAAATATCAGGTGAATTAGGAACTCCGTAACTGAAATGGATAAATTCAACTGAAGGATATTTATCCTTGAGCATAGACTTTATGGCATCGAAAAAAGCCATTGAATCCTGACCCATTGCCATTATGGCTATTTTTTTCCCGTTCAGATCTGTGAGACGGGGTGTAAATAACCCCTTCCTTTCGGGAAACGCGAGTTCCCCGTGAGGTTCCAGTATTTCAAGTGTAAACATATCCTTTGCCTCCGCTCCTTTTTTTCCATCCGCACAGCCCATAACTGATATCGCCCCAAGGGCTGTTACTCCGGCGGCTGTGCCCTGAATAAAGGCCCTTCTGCTTATGTTCCTCTTATTTTTTGATTCCATAACGGCTCTCCTTTACCGAACAGGTTTTATAGAATGGGCGCCCAGCAGATAGAGAGGATTGAGCGCCTCAAATGAAACGCTGCCAGCCTTCCCTGCAGTCCCGCCGGCAAAGGTATCTGCATGCAACAGGGTAATAAAACAAATAATAAAAATGTATGTAACCGGTCTCGACCATACTCTTTTAACCATTCCCATACTTTACTCCTGTGTAAAATATTTTTAACGACCCGCCTCTGTCAGGGTTGCGCCATGTATTTTTTTAATCATAAAATCGATTTCAATAGAACCCGGATTATCAAAATTAGGCCGGGTAGCAGCGCCGCCGTAGAAACTCATTGCCTGGCCGGCCATAGGCCCTGCAACTAAAATCGCCAGATGCCTCGGGTTAAAATTGGGTATAGTACCTCCTGATCTGCAATCATCTATTGTTAATCCCGGGATACTGCCAGCCTTTGCTGCCTTGAGAATGCTTTCCTGCTGTGTGTCTGAATAATCATCCCATGGGAAGCGGTGCTGATCACACAACCACCGGGCCAGCGATTGCTTGCTGTATCCGGCAGCAGAAAGCTGATGCGCCATGGCGGGATACAAAACCAGAAAACAGTAGTTGCCGTTAATTGCCGATTCCGCATCCATGGGGCCCAGTATTGGGAGTGTCCCGGCCTTTCTTGCAGGGGTTAATCCTCCTGTAAATCCTTTAACCATAGAGGCCAGCTTTAACATATCGGCCTCCATGGGCATGGGGAACATACATCCCGACGGGCCGAGCCTGTCATACCAGATGCATTCATCCAGGGTCACTGTGCTTTCTTCAGGGCCAAACCCATGCTCCACGGCAAAGGATTCCCAGGGGCTTTCCGCCTCATTTTCTGCAAATATCAGGTGGGTATATCTGGTCGGCTGCCCGATCATGCCCCCTTCCGTCTTAAATAGACTCCATCCGATATTTATCATACACAGGCTGAGTGCGCGGCCTATAGAGCTGTTTGCCCGGTTGCCCGGACCCAGGTAGGTATCTCTGCAATTCATGCCGATCTCTTTTGCAATAGGTCCATTCACAAAAACCAGTACGCTGGAGTTAAGAGTGCCCGTTGAGATATGGTAAAGATTAAAGCGGGTATCTGCGATTCCTTCAACTGCAGCAATAATGACAGGCAGATATTCCGGCCTCGCCCCTGCCATTACCGCATTAATCGCCACTTTTTCTATTGTGGCCATCCCATTGCGAGGGACCATCAGACCCAGCACCTCATCGGGCGAACGGCTTGTGCCGGTCAGCATCCGTTTTACGGCTTTTTCTGTGGGCGGAGTCAAAGGAAGCCCGTCACCCATATCGTTGTCCATGCAGTACTGTTGAAATTTCTCACAAGCCTCGTCATAGGAGAAACCCTCAAAACGCATGGGACCGTAATCGTAAATAAAAGGCTTTGGATTTTTCTCCTCTTCGGTCAAAGGGTATGTCAGGGAGTGGATTATATCATCAAATGCTGCGGCGGCTATAGGTTTGAGTTTTTCAGGTTTGCATTCGCAGACAAAGTACTTTTCAGCAGGTACGGTCACAATGCGAATATTCGGAAGACCGTTGCACTCTGCCAGACGTTTTCGTTGTAGCAGCTGGTCATCGACAGATATTGTTACTCCGGGTATACCCATTTTTTCAAGCTTTGCCTCGTTATCCACTCTTCCGGCACCGGAGGTCTTAACCCCCTCTATCCAGGCATCGAAATTATATTTTACGCCTTCCATGACAGAGAAAAAGCTGCATCGTTCTATAGTCAATGTCGGGTATCTCTCCTTTAACAATTCTTCCAGGGCGTCAAAGAAAATAATTGAATCAGGCTTTCCGCCTGAAAGGAGAATTCGTTTTCCTTCAAGAGATTCAAGCCTCTTTGCATTTAAACCGCTTACAGGTATAGCAGGAAGAACCGCGCGGGGATTTAAAACCTCCAAAACAATATGATTGCCTTTATCTTCTGTCATAGGATTATACATCCTCATAACTCTCCTCTGATAATGTCTGCCATATAAAAGGCTTATTGAAAGTCAGTACCATAAATTAAAGCGGCTGAGCATCCAATGGATAAAAGGCCATGGACAGCTTGGTAATAAGGGCGGCTGCCGGTGTATTGGCAACATTGCCGTCGTCTCCGATAGCAAAGAATTTGCCTGTCGTTTTCATCTGATTCCAGTTGTAGAAAAAGACTGTGGAAACAGGAAGCCCGAATTCACGCCAGCTGAATATATACTGGTTATCGTCAAATTTATAAATGGTGCAAATCTCCACATCAGCCTGACCCTTTAAAGGCCCCACCACACAATGCCATGCATAACGTTCAAAGGTCATATAAACATGCTCAAAGCACTGGTTAGGATTGTATTTGTAGATTGCGCGCAGGCCATGAAGATCTCGTGTTGGCGCCGGTTTTCTGCCGGTTGGTGCTACAGACGGGTCCCCCAGAAGGCCTGCCGAGTAATTGTGGACTGCTCTGGGCTCTTTGCCCACATCCCCCTCGCGCAGGTGCGTATGAACCCCCAATGCCTGTCTGGTTGCGGTATTGACGATAAAAGTCTGGCAATGGCGGGGTGCATGCGCAAAAGTCATATCAATAAAAAAGGTATTCGCTTCAACCTCAACAACTTCACACCAATCAATACCGCTCTTGCCGTTGCTTTTCCATTTGACTTTATTACGCTCGATAAAGTCAAGATCAAACACGATTCCTGATTCCAGGGTTATTTTAAGCTGCTTTCTGACCATGGCGTCTGTCTGCGGATTGCGGTAGGTAGCCATTTCCGAAGCATAATCTTCATACTTATAATCTGTCTCGCCTTCTCTTTGTGACATAGTCTTTCCTCCTTATTTGTATAGGAAATAATTAAATGTGTTATAATTGAAGAATAAAGGCATCATACGGACAAATAAATGCCCTGCAGCAGGCAAAGAGAGGATGTCTTTTATGAGAAGCATTGGGTCGTGCCCTATTTTCCTGTGAACATCAAACGTGTGCTGATCTCCTGTCATATGCCTTTGCTGTTCCATGGCAAACCTACCTTGAACGGACTTTGCCTTTAAGGTCCTCAAGTTTCCCTTTCAGTTCCTTGAAATTCGGCAGAGACTCTGTTTTATAGGCAATATTTTTAAACCCGTAATTCAGGTCCTCGCATATCTTCTTTTGATCTTCGGGTGTCAGAGACAGGATCTCTTTTATAATCGTGTCCGGATCGCAGGCGTAAAGCTCGGCAAACACATATGTCGGATACTCATCGTTTGTATTGATTAATGTTTTTATGAACTCTTTCAATAAATCAGTTTGATGGCCGGAACAATATTCCGCTGGCAGAGTTTTTAGGATAGCGGTGAATTCATCCTTTTTGGCAATTAGTAATGGACCCTTTTCCTTTTGAAAATTATTGTTGCCGGACATGAATGCTGCCCTTGACTCTTCATTAAGTTTACGCAGCTCCTGAAATACCGATATGGCATTGTCACTAAAATCGTTTGCAGATGTTGTAATCTGAATAATGTAAAAAACAACCGTAAAACAAAAAATTGTACATATCGCCTTTTTCATATTGTTTCTCCTTTTGTTTTTATAATTCAAATTTATTTTACTTCATACTCCCTTACATCATTAACCCAGCCTGCCAATTTTCTTTAATGCATCCGCGACCTTCCCCAGATTCATCTTTTCAAGGGTATCCCGTGTCGGATAACCGTTTTCAGGATTATACCCTTCGAACTTGTAGAACCTGGTTTTAAAGTCCTCCATTTTTTGCCTGTCCAGTGTGCGTCCGGCGCCTGTTGCATATTTCCATTTGCCGTCTATGTACATGGGCATATCCTCTCCCCTGGTGGGTTTGTCATATATATAGTCAGGGAAGACCTCCATATCGCGATGTCTTCCCTGCAAAACCCATATGGAACGGTCAAGTGTGTATATCTTGTGTCCCAGTTCCATGTAATCGGTAAATGTCAGGTTGTTTCCTGTAACCGCATTCCAGAACCTTGGTTCTGCCTCGGGCGTGGGGCCGCGCCTGTCGGAAGTGTTATTTGTAATGCACATAGGCCACCGCCAGCCGCAGAAGCCTCCTGCGCCGACCCAGAATTTTTCATAATGCTTTATCCATGCGACCTGTTTCACCTTGGAGTCGGAATATATTCCGGTAGGCCCGTCGCTGTGATCCACCATAAAGGGGTCACCCTGGTAGGGCACCATGGCATCGGTATACAGTTTTGCCGCCTCTTCAGCAGTAAGATATGGGTCGCCGGACCATGCCATCCAGTGAAGGGGATAATTGGACATCATGTGCAGCATGAGGTCGCGTTCTCCCAGGATCGATGCATAACCCCATTCGGCCTCTACAACAGGATCATAATGGACAGCGGTTCCCCAGAAGGCGAGACTCAGATCGCCGCTGTTTACATCCTCATCATACCTCCCTATCTTTTTTGCAAACCTTGCGCAGCCTTCTGCAAGATCATTACCGACCCCCTCACGCGTAGCAACCTGCCTCATGAGGGCCTCAAAATAGGTATAGGTGCCGGGCATATCCAGCGGAAGATTGGTATCTATCTGTTTACCCTTTCCAAGAATGCCTTTTTTATGCAGTGTATCAACATAGCTCATCAGGGGCATAAACTGCCAGTGCCCCAGCCCGTACCTGTGCATCAGGTCGCTTCCCTGGCGTGTGAATTTGAGCGAACCGTTCACATTGATTGTCAGTGTCCCTGCACATATGGATTCATTGGTGTCAGCGGTTGCAAGCCGCATGCGGCATCCCCTCGGGCATGATGCGCAGGCAGCAGCCCTTGCAGGTGTAAGGGGCAGGTCACGGTTAAGTGTGTTCCCGCCGCTGGGCCGGCCGCTGATCAATGCGTAGGGACCGCCTTTCCCGAATCTCCCGGCCTCCCTCGGGTTATCCACATCCCACTGAAACTTTTTGAACCAGAGCCTTGCATCCATAAAGGCTTTGGGATCGGCAATCGGTACATCACCGGACCCGATGGCGCTGATGGCCTTGAGATTCTTTGACCCGAACACCCCGCCAAAGCCGCAAAGCGCCGCCTGTGAACCAGGACCATGAAGAAGCGCACCCAGTCTGCTTTTATTCTCTCCTGCAGGACCGCAGCATACCACTGCCGGAACCTGGGTTGTAAAACAGTTCTGGGAGAGCTCCGCCCATTCGCCCCATTTATAGTTCTTATCCGGCATAACGCGGCGGCTTATCTCCTGCTGGGTATCCCAGGTATCCATCCCCCAGATACCCTTTGCGCTTTCTATTATTGCACTGTCATTAATGATGTTTATCCATACCGGTTCATCCGATGACCCCTCAACCACAATACCGTCCCACCCTGCAAACTTGAGCTGGGCAGTGAACCTTCCGCCGAAATTACTGTGCCCGAACCATTCGATGGGATATAGCATGGGTCCCAGCCCCTGGACCTCACACCTGCCCGAACCCGGCATGAATGTGCCTGAAAATGGAGATGCCATCATTATAATAAGGTTCCTGGGATCAAATGCCTCAAAGGGCAGTTGATCACCGACCAGATCGAAGAATACTGCAGAACCTATCCCATGCCCTCCGCCGAATTCCATATATTTTTCAGTATCGAGTTTACTGATTGTTTTTGAGGTCAGGTTAACTCTCAGTATTTTTCCTGTATATCCGCCTTTCATTATTCCTCGCCTCCTTCCATTTTTGGCCATTCCAGGCTCATCTTGGGCACGATTTCGCTTCTGTCCACCAACCCGAGATTAAACCAGTGATCATTCCTGAGGTTTACGTCATAACCTTCGGTCTCTTTCTGATCCGGCATCCCGGATACAAATTTTATAGCCTGCATGGGGCACGCCTCCACACAGGCCTGCTTTCCTTCGGGTCCTCCCTTTTCATTCCAGTATGGTGTATCGATACATAAATCGCATTTGGAGGATTTCCACTTTCCGTTGATTTCTACCCATATCGTTCGATGGGGCTGCTGGGGACACATCTTAATGCAGGTTTTGCAGCCTATACATTTTTCACTGTCTATTCTTCTCACATTACCGTTTTCAGCATCAATAAATGCCGCACCTGCCGGGCAATTTTGAACGCATACCGGAACCTTGCATTGGCGGCATGGCGCTATCTTTATGTCATCCGGGAATTTTCCCCAGGAATCCTGGATAATCTGTATGCGTGACCG
>CAZSZQ010000034.1:0-12055 GCA_964610475.1 uncultured Desulfatiglans sp. | reverse complement strand
ATCCAAATTCCCGGGAATGGATTGTATGGATTTCAGAATGGTAAGTCAATTTGAAATAAATTCCCTGATCTATTTTCATCCCCATTCAGATATATAGAATCCCCTTATGAGAATGATATTCCATAAAAAAGATACCTGCTGTAACTTTTTCAGTCTGGCAGTGTATATAAACATTAAGAGCTGGATAATAACAATTATTTAATAAATTAATAATTTGACCATGCAGATTGGGGCAGGCGGTGAGTATTCAAAGCTTTTACAGACCGGTCCCGGTGGTCTTACACGCACCTTCCGGCGGCCTAAAGGGTCACTCACACTGGCCTGGGCGCCTCAAAAAGGGCTCGACCTTTCGTTCAAGCTCGCACGCAGAGTAAACCAGCTTACCTTCGGTGATTTTCTTGCCCAGGTCTGTCTTTGGAGGGAAAACTTTAAATGAAAAGGCCTTCTCCGCTTTTAATATTTCGATAATCTTCATTTTATCATCTCCTGATTATTGATATATTCTTCCACCATGTTTTAACCAACCATCTTCATGACTGCCGTTAGGGTCATGATGGGTCCAATGCACAACCCCTCCCTTTGAATTCCATTCATACTCTCCATAGAATTCTATTTCATCACCTATCTGGAGAGAGTTAATTTTTGTAGCTATATCAATATTATGGGAAATAAGAATAGTCTGACCCGAACCAAGCTCTATTATAAATTTTTGATGCCTACTTCCTTTATTGTCATCCGGCAGAATTTTTTTTATTTTTCCCGACCCGCTTACCTGTATAATACTTTCTTCATTGTTAAAGGCATCCTTAAGAAGATGATTATCATTTAAGTTTTCAGAATTAGAAAACGCATCACTGGAAAAATCTTTTTGTGAGTGCCGGACTCCAATGTATATAAGCCCGGCAACAATTAAAATGATTATACTGATTTTTTTCATTCTGCGTTTCTTGCCATAAAGAAGGCTGATATTATGGTTACATCTTGAGACTATAATATCATTAGAAAGGACAACTTTTTCATAATCCGGGCAGGCACAGGGGCCTGCCCCTGCAATATAAAATATATCATGCTCCTAAAATCAATTAAGTCGGCGGATCGCTCACAAACCTTTTCATTGGAGACATGGCGATCTGGAAGACCGGCCTGTTTATCTTGCGGAAATTTAACCCTCCGTGTTTTACACCGGCGGGGATAAAGATAAAGCAGGTCTTTGTGATGGTCATCTTTTTCCCATCTATACTGAAATCAACTTCACCGCCAAGATCGGTCGTGTCAGCCATATTACTTCCCACAAAACCGCATATCTCATCAAAATCATGGGCATGTTCCGGATGTTCGCGCGGCAAAGAATCAACTGCCCATGCAGCCTCAACATAAAAGGCCCCTGGAATGACCCTGTCATCTATATATATGACCCGTTTGATCGGGTCATCTCCCGGGGTTTTGTCAGCCAGGTCATCTGATTCAAAATTATGCACACCCTTGGGTACTATCAGGTTGGTGCTCACTACCGCCTTTGGTTTATTTTTTGAAGCTGTCATAATCATCTCCCGTTTTAGTAAAAAGCTGAAGTTTTGGCCGGATCAAAGACTTTGATTCGGGTATTTTGATAATCACCTTCCAATTATAAGTTTTTTTATTTATCAGGTACAGAATATATTCACATGTATATTATAGTCAAGCCCTATGACAGCATACTGATCAAGTGGCTCGCCTGGCCCTTTGTTATTCCCTCTGGTACATCCAGGTTTCTGCTTCTTAATATGCTGAGCTGCTTCTCTGTTGCAGGCTGGTTTCGCCACCTTGAATAGAGGCTTACCAGGGGGATAATATCGCCAAACTGATTCCTGATGATGTGTTCAGCCGTATATATGGCAGATGACACATCTTTTTTTTCGGCAAGCTTCCTTTCATATCCCTTCTGCGATAAGGATATCTCATAATTTTCAAGGATTGTAGGCATGATGGTTATTGTCCTCCCCTTCGAAAGTGACAGTTTATAACCCCCTCCGCCTAAATTGGTCCAGGCAAAATCTGCATACTCTATAATCTCATCAGGCGTCTTGAGATCAAACAGGTCTATCTTCGTGCACCGGTATCTCAGGTCTGAAAGGGATGATGCGTTTTCTACACGAACCCATGGCCTGTTGGCCTCAACCCATTTAATGGCCTCTCTTGCCTCATCTGTAGTATGCCCTTCAAGGTTGAAGGAGGGCGACAGGCCAAAAAGTGATGGAAGTGTAGCAAGGGTATGCCCCTTTGTAACATCAACAATATCTATAACAGTAACATTTTCCTTGCCGGGATGAAGCCTTGTCCCGCGGCCTATCATCTGGGTATAGAGAAGGGATGATTTTGTAGGTCTGGCAAGTATGATACCCTCAACAGACGGCTCATCATAACCCTCGGTGAGTACCATGCAGTTTGCCAGCACATCGATAGAGCCTGTGCTGAAACCGGAAAGTATCTGCTCCCTGCGGGACATATCCATATCCCCTGTAATGGCCTCTGCTTTTATGCCCTCATCCTTAAAAGAGCCGGCGACACTTAGGGCATGGGACACGTCTACACAGAAGCAGAGGGTCTTTTTACCTTTAAGATAGTTATGATAAATTTCAGTTATAATATTGTTTCTTGCCTGTATGTTTACGGCCCTTGAAAGCTGTGATGCAACAAAGTCGCCCATGCTGGTCTTTACACGGGTAAGATCAATATCAGTTTCAACCCTGTAGCCTGCCACGGGAGAGAGATACCCATCCTGTATCATGGCAGGCAGAGACTTTGAATAGACGATCTCCTGGTATACTTCATTAAGCCCGACACCGTCACCCCGCTTTGGTGTGGCAGTAAAACCCACAAGGAGCTTCCGGGTTTCAGCATGAAATACCCCAAGGTATTCGAGTATTCTTTTATATGTCTCTGCTGTGGAGTGGTGGGCCTCATCCACAATTATGAGAAAAAACCGGTCAGGATCAAGCCCTGCAAGTCTTTTTGAATCGGTACGCCCCAGTGTGGGGACACTTGCAATAACAACATCGCTTTCAGGAGCAGCAGATCTGCCTGCCTGTTCGACCTCAACCTTTAATCCGGGATTTGCCCTGATTATCTTGTCCTTTGCCTGGTCAAGGAGTTCTGCCCTGTGGGCAAGTACAATCATCTGTTTCTTCATCCTGAAATAGCGTGGAAATTCTGAAAAGATCACTGTTTTGCCTGAACCCGTTGGAAGTGATATAAGCTGACGCCTTATGCCCCGCTTGTATGCCTCGTAGATCGCCTCAAGGCACTCCTTCTGGTAATCTCTCAGGCTTAATCTGCTTTCGTTAATAGATTCTGTCATTCAAAAAATATTTATCCGGGCATCAGGGTTTAAAATAAAAGCAGGATATACTTATATGCAAGGGATATCAAGAAGATAGCCACTAAATCCTGAATCAAAGCAATATTTTTTTATGACAAAATAAAAGAGCTTGTCTATTGAAATACAATATTTTAGTGTGAGTCATTGAAATTATAACTTAAAGGTTACTAAAGGGTTAATGACTTAAAGGGCTTTTGTTTTCAAGTATTACTCACTTGAATCCTGGACCCCTTGAATCCTTGAACCCTGCTTTTTACATATATGGATAATCATGAAACATATACAGAGGGCATTAAACCCCATATCTATTCCGTAAGCAGTCTCACTTCCGGAATCAAGAAACTGCTTGAGGAGGAGTATGAATTTATCTGGATAGAGGCAGAGGTATCCAATTTCAGGTCCCCATCCTCAGGCCATTACTATATGGTTTTCAAGGATGAGTATGCCCAGATCAGGGCTGTAATGTTCAGGCCCCAGGCAAGATATATCAGCTTTGTACCTGAAGACGGCATGAAGATAGTTGCCAGGGGCAGGATATCTGTTTATGAAGCCAGGGGCGAATATCAATTGATCATAGATTACATTGAACCCCTCGGTGTGGGTGCAATGGCCCTTGCCTTTGAGCAGCTCAAAAGGAAACTGGCGGAAAAGGGGCTATTTGATCAGGGCATTAAAAAGCCCCTGCCCTTTCTGATACAGCATGTGGCGGTTATCACATCGCCGACAGGGGCTGCTATCAGGGATTTCCTGAATATTGCCCACAGGAGATTCACAAACCTTGAGATAACCATTATACCTGTAAAGGTGCAGGGAGAAGGCACAGCAGAGGAGATTATCGAGGCCATCTCCACAGCCAATACAGAACTGGATGCAGACACCATTGTTATTACAAGGGGTGGAGGCTCCATTGAAGACCTGTGGGAGTTTAACAACGAAGAGCTGGCCTATGCAATACGCGCCTCAAATATTCCTGTAGTATCGGCAGTAGGCCATGAAATTGATGTGACCATATCCGACCTTGCGGCAGATCTCAGGGCGCCTACCCCATCTGCAGCAGCAGAACTGCTTGTAACCGAAAAGGAAACCCTGGAAAAGCGGCTCAGGGAAATAAGGGAACGTATAATTTACAGCTTCAGGTATCTTCTCGGTAATATTACAAAATCATTAAACAGCCTTAAAAAAGGGCTTAGGGACCCCAAAAGGCAAATAGCCGACAAATGGTTGAGACTGGATGAACTGGAGGGCAGGCTCAGGAGAGAGATATCCATATACATTAATGATCATAAAACAAGATTGAGAAACCAGAGCAGGTCATTGTATGTTAATTCTCCTGTAAAAAAGATAGCGCGTTACAGGGAGGTAATAAGCTATAAACAGCAACTGATGACCCGGTCAATGGAAAGAGTTATAGAGTGGAAGCGTAAAAAGGTTCAAATCTTCAGTGAGAAGATCAAGGATTTGAACCCCTATTCCATACTTGACAGGGGATACAGCATAACCAGAACCACAGATAAAAATGCAATCCGAAAGGCCTCGGAAGTAAATGCGGGTGACAGGGTAAATGTAACGCTCTCGAAGGGCAGGCTTGAATGCCTGGTCGAAAAGGTAATAAAAGATTGATTAACATATAGAGACAAGGCATACCTTGTCTCTACGGTATATATGATACAAAGATCGGTTAAAAAATAGATATTGTGCCCTCTCTAAATTTTAGATTTTTTGATAGGTACAGATCATGACAGACTTGGGATATTATATTCAAACTTATTACAAGTATTTTATTTTCCTTCTTCTCATTATCAGTACGCCTGCATTTTCAGATGAAGGGCCAATATCCCTGTCATCAAATGAACTTAACCAGGGCGGAGTCATATTAATTAATATAAGAAAAACAAATGCTGATACGCCTGAAGTGAAATGGATCAATAAAACCGTATCTCTCTTATACCGGCCTGAAAAAAAGGTATATGCAGGTTTTATCACGACCGACCTTCAACAGAAACCTGGCACATACAGCCTTACTGTGCTTTTCAAACCTTCAGGTATTGAAAAGCACAGTAAGATAAAGATCCTTGCAAAGGATTACGGAGTAAGAAAACTTACGCTCCCTGACGGCCAGGTAAACCTGAGTGCAAAGGACATTGCAAGGACAAACAGAGAAAAGGAGATAATTGACCGTATATGGGAACAGCCTGTAACACTGCCCTGCTTTAAGGCCTCCTTCATAATGCCCCTCGAAACTGAAATAATAGGCCCGTTCGGACGCAGAAGTATTATAAATGACCAGCCGAGGTCTCCCCATACAGGTATAGACCTGAGAGGTAAAAAAGGGACGCCGGTAAAAGCAAGCAATGACGGTGTGGTTGTATTTACAGGAGATCATTTTTTTACGGGCAACTCTGTTATAATCGATCATGGGGCAGGTATATTCAGTATGTACTTTCACCTTGATAAAATAAATGTTAATAAGGGTGCCGGAATCTCAAGGGGTGAGATTATCGGTACAGTCGGATCAACAGGAAGGTCTACCGCACCTCACCTTCACTGGGGAGTAAGGGTTGGAGAGAAAAGGGTTGACCCGGTAACCCTTGTAAAAGTAAGCACAAGACTGGAGGATTAATGACTGAAAACAGATTTGAAGATGCATTGAAAAAACTTGAAGATATTGTTGAAGATCTCGAAGGAGGGGAGCTGCCCCTTGAAGAATCTATCAAGGCATTTGAAGACGGTATGAAATTACTCGCATTCTGCTCCGGAAAACTTGACGAAGTGGAAAAACGTGTATCGATCCTGATAAAGGAAAGCGACGGCAGATATACAAAAAAACCATTTGATACCATGGAACAGGAAGAACCCTGATCATGAAATTTAAAGAATATCTTCTTGAAAAAAGAACAATGGTCGATTCGGCATTAAATGGCTTTCTTCCGGAAACGAAAGGTCCTGCCGAAGAATTGTATAATGCCATGCGCTACAGCCTGTTTGCAGGAGGGAAAAGGCTCAGGCCGATCCTCTGCATTGCAGCAGCAGAGGCCGTAGGCGGAACACATGCGGATGTCATGCCTGTTGCCTGTGCATTTGAAATGATACATACCTATTCACTGATACATGATGACCTCCCTGCAATGGATGATGATGAATTGAGAAGAGGTAAACCTACAAACCACATGGTTTTCGGTGAAGCCCTGGCCATACTTGCAGGAGACGGCCTGTTAACAGAGGCATTCAGGATCATGGCATGCCCTGAGCTGCTTGAACAGGCAGGTGCTGAGAGATTCAGAAGGATTATAGAAATGGTTGCCTCTTCTGCAGGGGCAAAGGGTATGGTTTTAGGCCAGGCGCTTGACATAAGGGCCGAAGGCAAAAAAATAGATACCTCGCTTATGGAGATAATCCATAAGCATAAAACAGGTGAACTCCTGAGGGCATCTGTTACAACAGGGGCAATTCTTGGCGGCGGTACTGATAACGATATAGAATCACTTGACATATACGGGAAAAATATAGGCCTTGCCTTTCAGATATCTGATGATATTCTTGATATAGAGGGTAACACAGAGGAACTGGGGAAACAGACAGGCGTTGATGTGGAAAGGGGTAAAAACACCTATCCGTCAAATTACGGCATGGAAAGATCAAAAAACATGCTCAGCGAGATAATAGAAAATGCCGTTGATATGCTCTCTCCATTTAAAGACAAAGCCGAACCTCTAAGGCAAATAGCCTTTTATATTATAGAAAGAAAGAAATAATGACCGGGAAAGACAGAGAATATCTTTTACAGAAAATCAATAATCCGGATGATCTGAAAAAATTGTCTATTGGTCAGCTTGAGCAGCTGGGCAGCGAGATAAGGGACATGATCATCAAAACCGTTTCAAGGACTGGAGGACACCTTGCCCCAAGCCTTGGAGTTGTTGAACTGATCATTGCCCTGCACTATGTTTTTAACACACCTGTAGACAAAATAATCTGGGATGTGGGCCATCAGGCATATACCCATAAAATACTGACAGGCCGAAGAGACAGATTCCATACTTTGAGAACATACGGCGGCCTGAGCGGCTTTCCAAAGAGATCAGAAAGCCCCTATGACACATTTGATACAGGGCACAGCAGCACATCCATATCAGCCGGCCTTGGGATAAGCACTGCAAAGGCCTTAAAGGGTGAAAAATCAAAGGTAATAGCGGTTATAGGTGACGGATCCATGACAGGAGGCATGGCATTTGAGGGGCTCAACCAGGCAGGCGATGCAGAAAAAGACCTTATTGTTGTACTGAACGACAATGAGATGTCCATATCACCTAATGTGGGGGCTATCTCATCCTTTTTGAGCAGAAAGATGACCGGCCGCAGGTTTTTGAGTCTAAAAAGAGATCTTGAAAATTTTATAAAGTCAGTACCCGGTGTTGGAGAAAACATATTGAACCTGTTCAGAAAAAGTGAGGACTCCCTTATCACCTTTTTTACTCCGGGTATGCTCTTTGAGGCATTCAAGTTCAAGTACATAGGACCCATAAACGGGCACCGGCTTGATATGCTTATTGAAACATTTAATAATGTAAAGCGTCTTCAAGGTCCTGTCCTTGTTCATGTCCTGACTAAAAAAGGTAAGGGTTACGCCCCTGCTGAAAAAAACCCGGCATATTTTCATGGTGTGGGCTGCTTTGAGGTGGAAACAGGCTCGCCTCAGAAAAAGAAGGATAAGACATGCCCCACATATACAAAGGTATTTGGCGACACAATGGTTGATCTTGCTTCAAGGGACGCCAGAATATTTGCTATTACCGCAGCAATGCCCGAAGGTACAGGCCTTAATGAATTTTCCAAAAAATATCCGGAACGGTTTCTTGATGTGGGTATTGCAGAGCAGCATGCGGTTACATTTGCAGCCGGCCTTGCAACAGAGGGTTTTAAGCCTGTTGTTGCCATCTATTCCACCTTTCTGCAAAGGGCCTTTGACCAGATAATCCATGATGTATGCCTAACCGGGCAGCATGTTGTGTTCTGCCTTGACAGGGGCGGCCTTGTAGGTGAAGACGGGCCGACCCACCACGGATACTTTGACATCACCTATATGAGAAACCTGCCGAACATGACGGTGATGGCGCCAAAGGATGAAAACGAACTGCGCCACATGCTTTTCAGCGCCCTTCAGTATAATGGCCCGGTAGCAATCAGGTATCCCAGAGGTGAAGGCCTGGGAGTTCCTATTGATGATGAATACAGGTTTATCTCCCTTGAAAACAGCGCAGAGATACTTGCCGAAGGAAAAGACCTCTTGATCGCAGCCATTGGAAGCATGGTATATCCTGCCCTTGAAGCATCTAAAGAACTGGAGGCTGATGGTATCTCGGTTACTGTTCTAAACTGCCGTACGGTGAATCCGCTTGATATGAAGATAGCGGAACTTGCCCGGAAAACCGGCAATATACTCATTGCAGAAGAAAATTTAAGGAGCGGAGGGTTTGGAGGGGCAATACTGGAATTTTTTGAAGATGTGGGTCTCCATACAATAAAAACCAGAAGGATTGGTCTCCCGAATAAGTTTATCGAGCACGGCCCGATTTCCATTTTAAAAGAAAAATACGGGCTCGACAAATCAGGTATAATCAGGGAAGCCAGGATACTGCTTGGAAAGTGATTGTTGGAAAAGGCCATCACAAAAATAAAGATCCGGCTTGACCAGCTCATGGTTCAAAAAGGGTTAGCTGAGAGCCGTGAAAAGGCAAAGGCCCTAATAATGGCCGGGGAGGTCATGGCTGGCAGTATGAGAGCAGATAAACCAGGCCATGTATATCCTGCAGACATTGAAATAACTATAAAAAATATAGACACCCCCTATGTAAGCAGGGGCGGCCTGAAGCTTGAAGCGGCCATCAGACATTTTAATGTTGATGTCACGGGCCTGGTAATGCTGGATATCGGGGCATCCACAGGCGGCTTTACCGATTGTCTGCTCCAAAACGGGGCTAAAAAGGTTATTGCAGTAGATGTCGGGTACGGCCAGATGCACTGGAAGCTCAGACAAGACCCAAGGGTTATTGTTATTGAAAAGACAAATGCAAGAAATTTATCGACCGAAGAACTAAATGAACAACCTGACGGCGCTGTAATAGATGTCTCATTTATCTCACTTAAACTCATTATCCCCCCTGTTTCGGCGCTTCTGCCTGAAAACACCTTTATAATAGCACTTATAAAACCCCAGTTTGAGGCCGGAAAAGGAGAGGTCGGAAAGGGAGGGGTTATAAGGGATGAGGAAACACACAACAGGATTACCCGTGATATCAGGGACTTCTGCATAAGAGAGGGCTTTAACCCTGTCGGCATCATTCAATCCCCTATCCTTGGGCCCAAAGGAAACAGGGAGTTTCTTATCTATATAAAAAGGCAGACCAATCCCCTCCTGTAAACCTGCCCTTTATTCAGGGTTTGTTTACAGGATAAAGATATCTGCCTTAAAAAGGAGACTCTAATGAGCAGCGCGCTTAGAAGCCTTAAGGGGGTTGATCTTCTGTTCAGCCTTTGCTTCAACCTTGATGTGGGTAGCCATGTTGCAGTTTCCTGATTTCCATTTTACAGAAGGATCAGGGAAACTGTTGCAGTATTTTCCAGTAGGATATTCCTGAATTCTATTACAGCCGATACAGACATCAATAATCTGCCTGCATGCACCGCCATTAAATTGACATCCGCCCTTTTTCATAAAATAGCAATCTACGCCTTCTTTTATTGTTTCACAAAGCATTGTATTCACAACCTTTCAAATATGGTTAACGGATAAAATAAGAGCAAATTTCATGCCTCAACCCGATAATTTTGTCAAGGAAAATTAGAGTTTTATTATTTTATTTAAACACTTTATGTATTTTAGTATAAATGATAATCAGAAATCAACAAAAGCGAGGTAAAAGAGAACCTACAGATGAAAAACTACGGATATGCAGGTGAAATATTAAGGATAGACCTGTCAAACCGGTCCGTTACAAAACTAAATACTGCCGGCTGTTCTGACCGCTTCCTGGGTGGGAGGGGGATAGGTGCGAAACTTTACTGGGATGAAACCTCTGCTGATACAAAGGCATATGGCCAAAATAACTGTATAATATGCACCACAGGCCCCATAGCAGGGTTTACAATGTTTGCAGGGTGCAGGTGGCAGATGTGCGGAAAGTCTCCTGCAATGGAACCTGAATCATTTTCCTACGCCAACTTTGGCGGAAGCTGGGGCACTTGGCTTAAGTATGCCGGGTTTGACGGTATGGTAATAAAAGGCAAATGCGAAAGACCATCATGGATACTGATAGATAATGACAGCATAACCATAAATGATGCAACCCACCTCTGGGGCAAAACAACTGTTGATACAGAAGCCTATTTTTTAAAGACCATTGGTAAAGAGGCCCGTGTTATGTGCATTGGCCCTGCCGGAGAAAACCTTGTTTCCTTTGCTGTTGTGATAGCCTCCGGTAATGCAACAGGTTCATGCGGGTTCGGAGCTGTGTTTGGCTCGAAAAATCTAAAGGCCGTTGTAATAGTAACAGATAAAAGGAAAAGGCCGAAGGCACACGATCCGGAAACACTCAAATACTTGGCAGACAGCGTCTTTAAACTGAGAACAGAAAATTATGAAAATTACGGCCATGTACCGATTGATAAAAAGAGGGTCAGGGCCTGTTATGGATGCATAAGCGGCTGTGACAGGCAGGAATTCCCTGATGAATCTGGAAGGGAATACAAGCATTTCTGTCAGGCATCTGCCGTTTATATTGAGCATTCCATTAAATATAACGGCCTTGAACAGGGGTTATCAGTAAACAGGATAGCAAACCGGCTGTCTGATCAGTACGGGCTTGACACAGCGGTGCTCATGCCAATGTTTGACTGGCTTTCTTCCTGTTACAAAGAAGGGATACTCAGCGAAGAAGAGACAGGTCTTCCGCTTTCAAAGATCGGAAGCCTTGAATTCGTAAACGCCCTGTTTGAACAGATTAGTTACAGAAAAGGGTTCGGTAACATACTGGCAGACGGCACCATAAAGGCCGCAAAGCATATTGGCAGGGGATCAGAGAGGTTTATAGGAGCCGTAATAGGGACAAGGGCAAATGAGACAAGGGATTATGACCCCAGATATATGCCTGTTAATGCCCTCATATACGCCTTTGAACCAAGGAGGGCCATACAGCTCCTTCATGCCACATCCCTTGTAATAGGGAGATGGCAGAACAACCTTGATGGATACAAAGATGCATTTATATCACCGGAAAAATTCTATCAAATAGCGGAGGAATACTGGGGTAGCGTTGAGGCAGGGGATTTTGGCACCATGCAGGGTAAGGCGCTTGCCGCAAAAATGATCCAGGAGTATGGTTACATGAAGGAGAGTCTTGTGTTATGCGACCTCTCATGGCCCATATACCCTGTAAAATACAAAACGTCGGATGCTGGTTTTTGCACAATGGAATCCAAAATCCTCTCTGCAATAACTGGTAAATATTTTGATAAAGAGGAATTCCTGCATACTGGGGAGAGGATATTCAATCTCCAGCGTGCAATAATGATAAGGCAGGGCACAGGCGGCAGAACAGGCGACACAATAATGGATTTCTACCATACAGATCCCCTTGAAAGCATGTTCAAAAACCCCGAATGTATTGCACCTGGTAAGGATAAGGCCATCATATCCAAAAA
>CAZSZQ010000033.1:0-26627 GCA_964610475.1 uncultured Desulfatiglans sp. | reverse complement strand
AGGGCATAATAGAGACAGAGGTGTTCATACACGGGGCAGTCTGTTTTTCATATTCCGGCAGGTGTGCGATCAGCGATTACCTGACAGGATACAGGGCAAACCGGGGTGAGTGCAAACACCCGTGCAGGTGGAAATATTATCTCATGGAGGAGACACGGCCTGGTGAATACATGCCTGTGTTTGAAGATGAAAGGGGGATGTACCTTTTAAACAGCAGGGATACAGCGCAATTTGAATTTATTCCTGAACTCATGGATTCAGGGATCGCATCAGTAAAGATAGAGGGGAGGATGAAATCAATTCACTATCTTGCAACCGTGGTCTCATATTACAGGCAGGTGCTTAATGGTAAAAGGTTCACACGTGAACAGAGCCTTGAGATGCTTTGCAGGGTGCCCAACCGTGGGCTAACAACCGGTTTCATGAAGGGCTGCATAGACCAGGGTGACTACCAGCTTGAAGAGAGCGGTTCATATTCGGAATCGGTTTTTGTTGGTAACATCACGGAAGAAAGGCATGATAATAAACCGGTTCTTGAGGTAAGAAACAAGATATTTGCCGGTGAGAAGCTTGAGGTTCTGAATACTGACGGATCAATCACACAGATAAAGATGCCTTCACCCCTTATAACAAAAAATGGGCAGGGACTTGATGAAGTAAACCACTCACAATTCATACTTGTTGATGATGATCTTGCACCCTATACAATACTTAGGAGGGTAAAATAGCTACTTGTGTTTAAATACATTCTGTACAGCCAATGCAAGCTCACCCTTTGTAAATGGCTTATGTACATAGGCTGAAAAACCTGCCTCTATGGCCTTGTTTTCATCTACCAGAGGATTATAACCTGAACATATGATAACCGGTATATCTTTATTTATTTTATGTATTTCCTGTAAAAACATCAGGGCATTCATCTGGGGCATGGTCATATCGGTAACAACAAGATTATACTTGCCTGGTTTTTTCCTTATGAATTCAAGGGCCTTCAATGGATTTGTCTCAGAATCGACTGTATATCCAAGGCTCTCAAGCATCCTGGCAGATACCTTTGTTATCTGCTCTTCATCATCAACAAATAATATCCTTTTTCCGGCAGAAAAACGCGTTATGATCTGATCATTAACCGAATCCTTACCATCATTTACACCAGGTAAAAGGATGGTAAAGGTGGCGCCCTTCCCTGTATCGCTTTTCAGGTTTATTGAACCCTTGTGTTTTTTTACTATGCCCTGAACAACCGCAAGGCCCATCCCTGATCCCTTACCGACCTCCTTTGTTGTAAAATAAGGGTCAAAAATCCTGTCATGGATTGCAGCAGGGATGCCTGGGCCGTCATCACTGATAACAATTTTTATATATTCGCCGTTGGCCAGGAGATCGGTACCATCAACAGTTGCATGATTTACAGCTACATTTTCCATTTTTACCTTTATTGTCCCGCCGGTCTCTTCCATTGCCTGGGCAGAATTTGCGCACAGGTTCAGAATGATCTGGTTAATCTGGGTAGGATCGGCGATAAGAAACGGATTTGCCACATTTATCTGTTTTTCGATCTTTATTGTTGCAGAGACAGACGATCTCAGAAACTTGAGGGCGTCATTAACAACCGATACTATATCTATTTTCTCCTTTTTAACATCAATGTTCCGGCTGAATGTAAGGAGCTGCCGGATCACCTCCTTTGCCCTTAATACCGCATTTATTATCTCCCGAAGGTTTGAATGGGCCGGGTTCCACTCGGGTACATCATCAAGGCAGAGCTCTGTATTCCCGATGATAATTCCAAGAATATTGTTTATATCATGGGCTATGCCTCCGGCGAGGGTGCCTATAGTCTCCATCTTCTGGGCATGATGAAGCTTTAGTTCGAGCTGCTTGTTTTCCTGTTCAATAACCTTCTGTTCTGTTATGTCCTGGGAAGTGCCTCTTATAAGGTAGCGTTCACCATTTCTGTACTCATGCTTACCCACATAGGTGAAGAGATAACGTATATCGCCATCGGGACGGATGATCCTGTATTCTATAAAATAATCCTCCTTCCCGATATTATGAAAATTCTTTAATTTTTCCTGATCATCAGGATGAACAAAGGTAAGATATTTTTCCGGGCTTATGCCCTCTTTTCTCTCCACTCCGTAAATCTTATACAGCTCATCAGACCACCAGAGCTCCCGGGCTTTAACATTATATTCAAATGTCCCTATATGGGCGATCTCCTGCGTCTGTAACAGCCTCTTCTCGTTGAGGCTCCTCTCGTCTTCCCTCAACCTCTGGTCTGTAATATCCTGGCATATGCCGTAAATACGGACTGCCTTCCCATTTGAATCCTTTATTATTCTTGAACGGGAGGTAATATATTTAAGCGTCCCCTGTTTATCTACTATCCTGTATTCAAGATCATAGGGCATTGCTCCTTTTACAGAATCCTGAAGAGCTGATTCAAGTCTTTCAGAGTCTTCCGGATGGACCCTGTGTTTCATTACATTCAGGATATTGTTATTATCCTCCCCTTCAACATCCCAGATCCTTTTCATCTCATCAGAACATAGAAATCCGCCTGTCTCCAGGTCAAGCTCCCAGCTCCCGATATGGGCAATGCGCTGGGTTTCAAAAAGGTTAAGCTGGTACTTATGAAGCTCCAGTTCTCTCTCTTTACGTTCAGCAATATTCCTGCAAAGGCAGATCTGCCATATCTCATTATCTTTTTTAAATGACTGCCCGAACACCTCTACATTTATAAGGATCCCGTCTTTTTTCCTGTGCATTGATTCAAAGTTGACACGCGTATGCTGCAGTGTATTTGATGCCTGTTTTATCTGTTCACGGGTAAAAAGCGTCTCCCAGTCCCATACATGAAGGTTTGCCAGTTCATCAGTGTTATACCCCAGCATTCCGGCAAATTTCCGGTTTGCCGCAAACACCGCATGTTTATCATTAATTATAACCAATGCTTCATTACTTGATTCGAGTATCTCACTTAACTGATCGGGGTTATTTATATGACTCGTAATATCATTACAAAAGTCATTAACCATTTTATGGCTGGCTTCACTGATAATGGCCTTTTCCGATGTTTGGGGTTTCCTCTCTGCCATTTTTGACCTCTGGCTACTCTATTACATCTAACTGAGTATAACATAAATCTCAGATAAAAATGGGAATACATAAAATGATATTTATTCATATAAAAGAACAACAATCAACAGAAATATTAGAATATCGAAACCGGCAAGATTAAGGTCTAATATATGGAACTATAATAAATACACAACATAATCTAAAAATAATATAACAGGATCAATATGTAGTATTGATGATTTAAACAACCCGATTTTTTCATATAAAAATTTATAAAACAGGTTGATCCTGAACCGGGTGAAATTTACACCCTTTTATCGTACATGGGGGAAAAGTTCTTTTCACCCTGGTTTGACGCCAATACGGCTCGGCGGGAATGGCGAACACAGGTGTAAGGTTTATAATTTAAGTAAAGGTCATTAAAGGGATAAATATAAACGACAGAAAATTACCCATGGTTGTGCCAAGATTAGTGAGCACAACCACAAGGAGTATCCTCGTTATCTTGTTGTGCCAGAACCCTTTGATGGAAGTAATATCATCAGGCAGTGACTCAAAATCCCTCACCTTTGGTTTGCTGATTATCACCTGGACAAGGCCTGCAACCCAACCCGAGGCGATAAGGGGGTGCAAAGAGGTAAAGGGTGAGGAAATGGAGGCCGCTAAAATGGTAAGAGGGTGTGCAAAGGCTATGGCAGCGCCTATCGCGGTAAAGACCAGATTCGCAACCAGCCAGAAGAGGATCATCTCCCTGCCTGCATCAGCTCCTCCCATAAAAAATCCAGCAACTATCAGGGCCACTATCAGAATCGGGATACCCCATGCTATAATTGTACCCCAATGACCCTTTTCAGGCTTTTTATCAAGTGCTTCTATATCAATAATGCCTTCCCATCCGGCTTTAATGCCAGGGACATGGCCCGCGCCAACAACTGCAACGATCTTTTCACCGGGTGCCGTACGTATCTTTTCTGTAAGGTACTGATCCCTTTCATCTATCAGAATTGTCTTAAGCTTGGGTTGCGATTCGCCTATCTCAGAAAGGAGAGTCTCAAGCATATCCTTATCCTTGAGCTTTTCCACCTCCTCCTCACTTATATCATCAACACCGATTAATGACCCTGAAAACTGCACCATAAGCTTCATCTTTTCCCAGAAGGTTATTGTCTTCCACGCCCTTGAGAGTGTTGTCCTTATGTCACGGTCAGCAAGGTGTATATTTGACCCGGCCGTTTTAGCAGACCTTATGGCCTGGGCCATCTCTTCACCCGGTTTTATCCCCAGTTTTTTACCGATCTTTTTCTGTATGGAGGCAAGCATAAAATTGGCGAGGAGCAGGGTAGCCTTTTTCTCTTTTATGATCTTGTAAAGGTCAGTGTCCTGCCATTTCTGTTTCTGGGTCATGGCCTGAAATCTTGAATCGCACAGCTCTATGCAGACTGTATCAGGTTTTTCCTCTTCGATTATCTCACGCACAAGGTCAACGCTCTTCTGTGAGACATGGGCAGTCCCGAGGATTATTATCTCTTTTCCATTATAACTGAGACGGTGCACATCACTATTGTCTGTCATTATATATGTCCTGTTGTTAAATATCTAAAAATAAAGCAGGTTAATTGCAGACCCCTCGGGGTAAGTCAAGAAAAATCACAGAAATGTAAAAAAGCGCTCAAATGAAAAAAAAAGAGGCGATATATATCTCCTCTTTTTTATCAATATATGCTTCCCAGAAAGCCGTTGTTTTCCGAGTGCGATCTCCCCATTTTTGTTTTTGAGTAGCACATCAAAAAAGATACACGCGCACCCGAGAAGCATCTATTGATTTTGCATTATTATATAGCAATGTTCATGCCAAAACTCTTAATACCATAATTTATCCTTTTATATCAGTATATTATCAGGTTGTTTTATATTTACTGATATTTATATACGACAGCAATGTGACATTTTTAACACATTTCTGACACTTTTTTGAACAGGTCTAAATATTGCTTGAAATAAACAGTATTATTATATATTTGTACTTTTTCAATTTCATTATTCATTATGAGGTTATACAATGAAAATTGCGGTCAGCGGCAAGGGGGGAGTAGGGAAAACGACATTTTCATCTTTTCTGATCAAGGCACTTGCTGAAAGCGGAAAAAAGGTTCTGGCAATTGATGCTGATCCCGACGCAAACCTGGCTCAGGCGCTCGGGGTTCAAAAAGATGCCGAGATTGCACCCATATCTGAAATGAAGGAGATAATCGAAGAGAGAACCGAGGCAAAGACAGGTACAATGGGTTCTTTTTTTAAACTTAATCCCAAGGTAGATGACCTCCCTGAAAAATTATCAATAAAGCTTGACAACATAAAATTAATGGTCCTGGGCGGGGTAAAAACAGGAGGGAGCGGTTGTATTTGCCCTGAGAGCACTATGCTTAAGGCCCTGGTAAGACATATTGTACTTGCAAGAGATGAAGCCGTTGTCCTTGATATGGAAGCAGGTCTCGAGCATCTCGGGAGAGGAACAGCCATGGCTGTTGACAGACTTATTGTTGTGGTGGAACCCGGAAGACGAAGTGTTGAAACCGCTCATCACATACTGCAGCTTGCGGGCGATATTGGTATTAAAAAATTGAGTTTTGTCGCAAACAAAATACGCAGCGAGAAGGATAAGGATTTTTTTAAGGAATACATGCCGGATTTTGAATTTCTGGGTTTTATACCATTTTCCGGAGAAATCATAGAAGCAGACCTCGAGGGAAAACCTCCGTTTGAAAAAAATCAGGCAGGATTTAATGCAGTAAAGGAAATGCTCAAAAAGTTATACGAACAATAGGAGGAGTTACAAATGACTAACAGAATTTATAATTTTAACGCGGGGCCATCGGCCCTGCCGCTTCCCGTACTTGAAGAAGTAAGAGATGAATTTCTTGATTTCAAAGGATCAGGCATGTCCATAACAGAAATCAGCCACAGGACGGCAGCCTTTGATGAGGTAATAGATACTGCCATTATCAGGGTAAAAAGGTTGTTAAACCTCGGTGATGACTACGATGTGCTTTTTATACAGGGCGGAGCCAGTATGCAGTTCTGCATGGTTCCCATGAACCTGAACATTCCGGGTAAACCGGCTGACTACATCAATACAGGTACATGGGCCACAAGCGCAATCAAGGAGGCAAAAATACAGGGACTCGATACAAGGGTTCTGGCCTCTTCCGAGGATAAAAATTTTTCATATATTCCATATGATGTTAAAGAAGACGGCAGTGCTGCCTACCTGCATTTTACCTCCAATAACACGATCAAGGGCACCCAGTGGGCAAAATTCCCGGATGCAAACGGTGTAGCTTTGGTTAGCGATATGTCGTCCGATTTTATGAGCAGATGTTTTGATGTTAAACCCTTTGGCCTTATCTATGCCGGCGCCCAGAAGAATATAGGGCCTGCTGGTGCGGCAATGGTAATAATCAGAAAGGATATGCTTGAGAGAACATCTAAAAATATTCCGACCTTTCTAAAATATACAACATTCGCGGAAAAGAACTCCATGTTCAACACGCCCCCCTGTTTTGTCGTATATGTAATTGGTCTTGTCCTCAGGTGGCTTGAGGAGACAATAGGCGGGTTAAGCAACATGGAAAAGATAAATATAGAAAAGGCTGAAACTCTATATAAATACATTGACAGTACTGACTTTTATAAAGGTACCGCCGAAAAGGACAGCCGGTCAAAGATGAATGTTACCTTCAGACTGCCCAGCGAAGAGCTTGAAAAAAAATTTGTTTCAGAGGCAACAAAGTCGGGATTAGGCGGCTTAAAGGGCCACCGTTCGGTTGGAGGGTGCAGGGCCTCTTTATATAATGCCACGACACTTACGGCAGTTAAAAGCCTTGTTCAATTCATGAAAGAATTTGAAAAGAAAGAGGGGTAAATTTGCAGCGCACCAGGATCTCTCATATTCTTTCCTTAAAAGAGGAAAAGAAAGATATCACAATAATGGGTTGGGTCAGGACAAGAAGAGATTCAAAGGGAGGATTCTCATTCATTGAAATCAATGACGGCTCCTGCCTGAGCAATCTTCAAATTATTGCCGACTCTTCCCTTCCCAATTATCAGAGTGAAATAATTAAACTTCAGACAGGATGCTCTGTGAAGGTAAGAGGCAAGGTTGTTCCTTCACAGGGTAAAGGCCAGAATATGGAGATGCAGGCTGAGAGTATTGAAGTTTTTGGATGGGCAGACCCTGATACATATCCTCTTCAGAAGAAAAGACATTCATTCGAATTTTTAAGGACAATCGCACATCTGAGACCCCGCACAAACACCTTTGGCGCTATTTCAAGGGTTAGAAACGCAATGGGCCGCGCGATCCACAATTTTTTTCAGGAAAGGGGTTTTCTTTACATACACACACCTATTCTTACAGGCAGTGACTGTGAAGGTGCTGGCGACATGTTCAAAGTGACCAGATTTGAACTGGACAAGATTCCCTTTAAGGATGGAAAACCCGACTTTGAACAGGACTTTTTCGGAGCGCCTTCACATCTGACAGTCAGTGGCCAGCTTGAAGCTGAAGTTTATGCGCTTTCCATGGGCGATGTATACACCTTTGGTCCAACGTTCAGGGCAGAAAACTCAAACACATCAAGGCACCTGGCTGAATTCTGGATGGTTGAACCTGAGATGGCCTTCTGTGATCTTGAAGGCGATATAAACATAGCCATCGAGTTTATCAAGTATATATTGAAATATGTGCTTGAAAACTGCCGGGAAGACATGAACCTTTTTAACAGCTTTGTTGATAAAACCATTATTGATACGCTGGAAAGAATCATCTCTCAGGACTTCAAGGTTTTGACCTATACCGAGGCTGTTGATATACTCACTGCATCGGGCGAAACCTTTGAGTACCCGGTAAAATGGGGGGGCGACCTTCAGGCAGAGCACGAAAGATATCTCTGTGAAAAGACCTTTAACAGGCCTGTGGTTCTCATTGATTACCCCAGGGAAATCAAGGCCTTTTACATGAAGCTTAATGATGACAATAAAACAGTCAGGGCCATGGATGTGCTCTTTCCAAAGATAGGGGAGATCATAGGCGGCAGTCAGAGAGAAGATAACTATGACATGCTTCTTTCAAGGATCAGAGAAGGTGGATTAAACCCTGGTGACTACTGGTGGTATCTTGAATTGAGGAAATACGGCTCAGCGCCCCATTCTGGCTTCGGGCTGGGTTTTGAAAGACTAATACAGTTTGTAACAGGTATGGGCAATATAAGGGATGTTATACCCTTTCCCCGCACACCCGGTAATATCGCATTTTAAAAACGGACTGCTGTAATGGAATCGATGATTTTCCTGATAGTTGTCTGTTCACTTACCTATTCATTTGAGATTATTTTCGGATTGGCAGGAACAATCATGATGATGCCTGTCCTGGGTTTTGTTTTTGATAGCAAGACACTCGTTATCTATTCTCTTCTGCCGCAAATGATGGTGACATCGATCGCCTTATCCAAATCATACCGCAAGATCAATATAAAAGAGTGGGCCATAATGATGGTATCGGCAACAATAGGGGCATTGGCAGGAAGCTATTTGTTCGGTTATATACCGAATGACATCTTTAAAAGAATACTGGCTGCAATTATCATCTTAAGCGGTATATATCTGGTAATATCTCCTGGTTTTAAAGCCGGCAAAAAGTCACGACGGATAATGGATTTATTTGCAGGTCTTTCCCATTCACTTTTCGGTATCAGCGGCCCCATTGTCATGACAAGATTACTGGGGACATTTGAAGACAAGACAGTAATAAGAAACGGCGCCCTCCTCTTTTTTTTCAGCCTTAATATCATCAGGGTAATAAATTACCGGATTAATAACCTGATTACACCGGAGATCTGGAATATGTTTGCCGCCTCTGCCCCATTTCTTTTTATAGTCCTATACTTCGCAGAGAGGTTACATATTAAAATAAGTGATCAAAGGTTCAAAAGGGTGATTGCATGGGTTATTCTCTTAAGCGGTATAATCTTTTTATTTCACTGACATAGACATCAAAATCAGGAAATCGGGTTGAGCATAAAGGCAGAAAAGGAGTTTTCCTTTTTCATGGTTTAAATATTGATGCAAAAAAAGGCAATATGGTATTCGTATACCGGATTATCACTATTCATTATCAGGAGGTCTAAATGGTCAGTCAAACATATCTGGATGGATTTATTCCTGCCGGGGCTAAATACAACGAATGTATTAAATGCGGTATATGTCTTCAAAAATGCCCGGTGATGAAAATGGAACAGGAAGAGGCCAGGGCAGAAATAGTCAGGTTGATCAAGGGAGAGGAAACCATACGTGTGCTGAAGGAATGCACCTTCTGTTTTAGCTGTAATCATTATTGCCCAAATGGTTTGAGACCCTATAATCTGATTATGGAACGGGTGTCTGAGTATAATCGCTGGAATAAGGCGGAACAGCACCCTTTTGCGACCTACATGATCAATGGAAGAAACGAACCGGGGTTCTTTAATAACGAATATGAAAAATCTTCTGATGAAGATAAATCCATCTTAAAAAGATGGAGCAAAATACCCGGCAGAACAAAAGACATATTGTACATCGGCTGTGCCGGCAGGATCGCCCCTTCTGGCATTGAGCATTCAAAGGCCCTGGTAAAATTACCTAAATATGGCCCCAGGGATATCTGCTGCGGAGATATCCCTTACAGGTTTGGAGATTATCATGCATTCAGTGACATTGCTGAGAAGGCATTTAGACGTTTATCATTATTGAAGACAGATCGCCTGGTATGTTACTGCCCTTCCTGTGCCGACTATTTTGGCAATGTCTGGCCCAATTCACACGGATTAAGACTTCCGTTTGAAGTCATATCTCTGTATGAGTGGTTATGGGAGCAATATCAGGAAGGGGATTTAAAAATTCAAAAGAAGGTAAAGCAGGAGATCGTGCTTTCTGATTCATGTCATGCAGCTGAACTGGGAGACCGTTTCATGAGTTCAGTCAGGGGACTGTATGAGGCAGCAGGCAGGAATGTGGTCGAACTAAAAAATAACAGATACGATTCCCTGTGCTGCGGTTTTGCGAGTTACATAAGAGATTGGGGCATTCAGTCAGGTGTTAAAAAAGATACTCAAAGAAAAATGAAGCAGATTCTGGAGATAGGAATTGAGAATGTAAGTTTTAACTGCCACGGTTGCAAATCACATCTGGGCACTGAGGTAGAAGGGACAAACATCAAACTCCATCTGGCAATGGATGATATCCTTGAGGCCTTCGGTGGTATTTCAAAAGCAACTCAGAAAGGCAGTAGAAAAGATTGACAGCGTTTTCAATATTATGAATATGTTATTCGATGTAAAGAACGGGCGGATATGGTGCTCCGCCCGTGCAAATCTTCATGTTTTTTGTGTTACAATATGGGAAATCAATCTATTTTTTTCATGCCTTTTAATTCCATATAGCCCATGGTCTGGTATTTCCCGTTAAAATAGGGTGCCAGCTGAAGGGCGCTGAACATCATAGGTTTCGTAAGTCTCCTGATGTCGCAGGGGTTATGCTCCAGACCTGCCGGGATATACAGAACTGTGGCCTTGGTAATGATGTGTCTTTCGTACTCCGGACCCATAAAATACTCTATTTCTCCGTCAAATGATCCTACCAGGTCAGGCAGTTCCGCACCCAGGAAGAACAGATATTCATCCGTATCATGATGATGGGATTCAAGTTCCAGCCTGTAAGGCTTTGTGAACATCTGCCATCCCATGTTTATTTTAGCTCCGGGAAGATCGCTGTCGCCCCTGAAATAGGCCTGGGGACCTGCAACAACATCGGTGATGGTATTTTCCCTGAGTCTTGTACTGAACAGGTGGTCATACTTACTGCCGTTTGTTCCAGTTGGCCACGGAGGAGGATTTTTAAAAAATGGCGAATCAGCCTTTTTCTCTTCGGCCGCACCGGCTATTATCGGAGCGCCCAGTTGTATCAGTGCGCTGGCAATGGCTGCACCGGCAGCACCTGCTGAAACCCCCTTAAAAAAATCCCTTCTGCCTTCATCCACTTCATTGTCTTTTTTGGAACTCATTAGTCTCTCCTTTCAATATGTTTGGTCAATATAAATAAAATATATCTCGTCCGTTCTCTTCGACCACTCGAACTCCCAGAGTGCAAAGAGAAATGTTTTTGTTTTTTTAACATCAATAATATCTTTCCTTTTTCCTCTGTGGGCTCTGCGAGATACATGTTTTTTTCTAGCCTGTTAGATTAACACTGTTATTGATTTTATCTACGCAAGAAGCTGCTGCGTTCTAATCAGTCTGTTTTGGACATCCACTCCATTCGGACATTTTATGGAGCATGATGAACAGTCGCTGCAGCGCACACTCCTTACTTCATCAGGCAGTCTCCTGAAATTATCCCGGGCCTGATTAAAATTACCGCCAAAATCATTATATGCGAGATATCTCAATAAATCGGTAACCGGTAAACCTTTAGGACAGCTGCCTTTACACTCATAACACATACGGCAATAAAACGGGCGGATATCCTCGTTCCTGGTGTAGAGCATCTTCTCATCCCGATAGGTGTAAGGCTCTTTCATTGCCCTTACATTCATCTCCAGTTCGGTAATATTCTTTACATAGGGTACAGTTGTGGATATGGCAGGATTCAGGAGCACCCATTTTATAGCAGCAAGTGGGCCTTCTTCGGGCAGCTTGACATCCCTTGGTATAAACCCGGCCACTGCGATAATAACCTTCATGGCTACCACACCAATACCCGCTGCATACAATTTTGAAATGGCCTGCTGCCTTAAGGGAGCACCGCCAATTGCATAACTGTATGTGGTCTGTACAACATCAAATTTCCCTGTCTTGATTATTTTATCCACAACTGCAGCTATATCATGAGAACTAGCGCCAATAAACCTGGCCTTGCCCTGTTTCTTTATTGTTTCGCATGCATTAACTGCTTCATCTGTTATTGTATCAGGTGTATCCCTTGAATGGAGATGAAAGATATCAACATAATCCGTTTGCAGGGCCTTGAGGCTGGCATCAACATCCTTTAATATCTCTGCCTTTGTCCTGCCATCTGTCTTTGTTGCAAGTATTACCCTGTCTCTTTTTCCCTTGAGGGCCTCACCTGTAACCTGTTCGCTTTTACCATTACCATAACCCCTGGCAGTATCAAAATAATTCACCCCCAGTTCAATTGCCCGGGATATTACATTCGGGTCAGGTTCAATACCTACGCCTGACCCTACACTTGAGACCTTTAAACCTGTTTTCCCTAAAATCCTGTACCCCGCATCCTTAACGTCATCAGAAAAGACCTGTACACTGTTAGCAGACGCGAGGCCTGCTGCTGACAGAACAACACCGGTTTTTAAAAAACTCCTTCTTGATGAATCGAATTTCATAAAACCTCCTTTTGCCCTGGGGTTATAAAATGTTACTGTAAAGTTATATAATGTCCATCCAGAAAGATATAAATTCAGGATAGAGCTAACAGCAATCAGCGATCAGCTGTCAGCTAATTTTTTGTTTTGAATGCCTTTTGCTTAAAGCTGAATGCTGAGGGCTGACCGCTTGAATCCAAAAACGATAGTTTTTGGATTGAGACTATGCCTCCGGCGCTGTCAGATCAGGCGGTGTAATAGCGTTAACATTCATCCGCACAAGGGCATTCGATATCTCTTTTCCAAAACTCCCGGTAATCATGTTGTGATGGATACCGACTATATTTTGTATAAACCTGTTGACATCCTTGATTTTTATTTCTGCCATATTGGTGCAGAATTTACGCATCTTACTGTATTCAGGCGGGGCATTCTTGAATGAAGGTGTTGCCCTGTCATCTACCATATCCTTGATCCTGCCGGGCCATATTGCAAAATTTTTAAGGTCTTTACTGAAACCGCCAATGGTCACATCAAGACCTATCGGATATTCAATCTCACATGTGCCTCCCTTACCCAGGCCGTGATAATCCCTCAGGTTATATGGCTGTTGCGGTGCATTGGTGCCATATATCTTTGTGGGCGCAACACAGTGACGAAGTATGGTGGTTGAGTTCTTGATATCTACGGATGATACATTGCTCTGGAATGATGGCCTTTTGGTTACCTCCTGTAACAGCATTGATGTTAGCATCATAACTATATCAGCTTCACATGCAGCGGTTATGCCTTCATCCCTGAGCCTGGTAAATGCAAGACATGGAAGTGGAATAATAGCATCTTTGCCAAATGAAAAACTCAGGCAGTCCACAGAAACTCCTGACAGGTTTTCTTTTTCAATGAGTGACTTCAGCAGTATGTACATTTTAGAACTGTGAAGGATCATTTCATCTGTAACATCTACTATCTTTACTGCACCCTTCTTCCATATTTCCATCTCTTTTTTTGCGGCTGACTCATCAACCTCTTTCATGAGTGCCTTAAGGTCATCTATTGGCCGGTGACTTATCCTGACGCCTGTCTGGCTATAAACATATTCCTCGTTAAGGTTTGGAGCAGGAATACTTGTTGACCCGAAAGGTTTCCCGAAAACAAGGGCCTTTTTGCCTTCAAGAGGTCTGGGAGCTGAAAGTATCTTTATCAGCTCAACAGTATGATCAGGTGAATTTGCAACAAGTGCATTTGTCCCTTTTATTCGAAATGACGCAACAAGGTCTGTCTCCCACATTATCAGTTCGGGAGTGCTTGCGAGAATAATAACAGGGACATCCAGGGAGCCTATTCCCTCTGCTATCTTTCTGGAGGACATGCCCATACCTGGCAGCGTGAAAAAGCAAATGTCCGCATCTTTTTCTTTTATTGATTTCAGGATGTCATTGGGATTTTTAAAATCGGATTTCAACTGGATCAGATTTATATCATATTCACTGATTGATTTAATTGACCCGATAACCTTTTCAAATCTCTCCGGGGCTTCACTTACAAAAAGAATATTTCTTTTCCTGCCTGCAGGGCTGGGTTTTACCCCGCCTATACTGATTATTTTTTCACCGGCTAAAATCGAAACAGGAAAGGCTGCTGCCACCCCGGCTACTGCTGTTGTCTTAAAAAAACCGCGCCTGCTTATCTGTGTCCATTTGAAGTGATCCGTCATTTAAATCTCCTCCTTTTAGATATGTGGTGTCGCATTCTAATACCCAATGCGGGGTGAGTCAAACCTAATCATCCTTCAACAAAAATAAAAAAATATTTCATCTTTCAGTCGAAATAATTAATGAGCAGACTATCTGAATAACATGAAAATAATCCTAGCCATTTTTATATAATTGTTGAGCCTTTTTCAGGGAGTCAACATCATCCACACCCATAACCTCATTTTCATCATCGGCAACCACAAAACCGGTTTTTAAGCCGTCATTGTACATCATCTCTACCATGTCGGTTATAAAGTATTCCTTTACTTCAACCTTTATCCCGTTTCTATCCTTCAGTACTATATGGGGCTGTAAACTCAGGCGTTCGAGATATTTCAGCAGTGCATCCTTTCTAATGGCATATATGCCGCCATTGCATATGTTGAGTCTCTTTTGCTCAGCAGCTGTGAATTTATTCCAGTATTCCCATTCAACGATTCTTTTTACATTGCTGCCCTGTGTATCAAATACCCCGTATTTTTTCTTGTCCACCGGACAAAATCCAAGAACGCTCAAATGGCAATCCGATAAAGCATTAACCAGTTTCATAAATGTGGATGCCTTTATCAGAGGGGTATCTCCCATAGTTACGAGCAGACAGTCATATGTTTCATTTTTAATAAAATCCATTGCTGCCAGCATTGCACCGCCTGTGCCGTTCAGTTCAGGCTGCTCATAATACTTTATGCTTTGGGAACTTGTTGCACTTATTACATCATCCTTTTTATGGTTTACCACAACGGCTTTTGGTCCCTGAGGGAGTTTATCGAGTATGTTGAGAAGGATAGGTTTTTCTCCCTGAAAAACATCTCCTCCCTTTGGTATAAGGGGAAGCAGTGTCTTGTTTCCTTCATAACTCTTCATGCGGCTCCCTTTTCCTGCTGCAAATATAAGTGATGCGATTTTCCTGTTGTTTATCAATTTTGATTCTCCTTGATATTTTGCAGAGACGGTTTCTTGTCCCGACCTAGCCATCAGGAGACGGCGGATAAACCCGTCTCTACAGGTTTGTATATGTTTATATGGGAATGTAACTGTCTGAGTATCATCCGTTAAAAATTTAAATGATAGTCAGTTTACAATTATTTCAATAAAATGTAAATTCAGAGATATTATGTTCAATAAACTTACCATACAGCAGCTATGCGCCCTGGATTATAACAGGAACATGGTTGTTACTTCAGGCCCTGGTGCCGGCAAAACCAGCATCCTGAGCCACCGCTTTTGTTTTATACTGCTTACCGATGATAGAGTATCCATTCCGCAGATACTTACCCTGACATTTACAGAAAAAGCAGCAGAAGAAATGAAGGGCCGTATATATGACATGCTTATCAGCCTGGACAGAAGACTCAAACAACATGGAAACGCAAAATTAAAGGAGAAAATCAGAGATGCGAAGGATAAGTTTGATAAAAACAGGATATCAACAATACACTCATTCTGTGCAAGTCTTCTGAGGGAACACCCTGTAGAATCGGGTATTGACCCAGGCTTCAAGATAATCCAGGGCATCCGCCAGAAAATGATTCTGGACAGTGCCATAACCGATGCAATAAAATCCGTGTGGGGAGAAAATAAAGATGAGCTGATTCCTCTTTTTCGTTCCTTTGGAGGAAAAGACAACCTGTTCAGGGCGGTAAGAAATCTGAGTGAAAATTCGTCATTATATGAAAGGGTTCTTGATACAAAAGAATATCTTTTCAACATAAGTGACTGGAAGACCCAGGTGTTCGATGATTACTGCATATACCTGAGAGACAGATTTTTAGTTCCCTATCTGAACGGGCTTAAAAGACTGGAAAACAATAATGATGCAGCCAGAGAACTGATCACCATGCTTGAAGCATGGTATCCTTTCAGCAAAAACAAGGATGAATTTTATGGAGTTCCGGATATTTTCGGGAAAATGAGGGGGCTTGCTGAAAAAGAAGGAAAGTCAAGAAAAAGATGCGGTATAGATACAGGGCTTATTCATCTCTCTTATGTTGAAATGGTTCGTGAACATTTTCCTGATCTGTTTCTTGAGCATAACCCTGATTCCATCCTTGAAAAGGAGCTTGATTACTTCATGAAGGCTGTAAATGTCTCCATAGTAAAATACTCTCATGAAAAGGATCAGGTCAACAGCCTTGATTTTTCAGATCTTGAAACAAGATCTCTGCTGCTTCTGAAAAACCTGCTGGGGCAGGAAAACCTCACAGGCCTGAAAAAGATACAGGACAGATACAGATATGTCATGGTAGATGAATTCCAGGATACCAGCAGAATTCAGTGGGATATCATCAGAACCCTTTGTATTGATACATCAAAACCATTACAAAATTGCCTCCTTCCCGGAAGGATATTTGTTGTGGGAGATAAAAGACAGGCTATCTACGGGTTCAGAGGCAGCGATGTTACTGTATTTGAAAGGGTTAACAGGGAAATAAAGAATTCAAACACTAACCCTGGACCATTATTCTGGCAATCAGGCGGAATGACTACCCTGCTTAAGGATATAGATGAAAGTTATGATCTGGATATACAGAAAAAAAGGTTCGGCATGCTTTCTTCCATTGACCGGGAAAAGATCATGAAAGGAGATATATATCTGCCCCATAATTTCAGAAGTGATAAAAATCCTGTTGCCTTTTTCAACAGGACATTTGAAGAGATATTCAGCAACAAACATGCAGGTGATACTAAAAATTACGAGACTGCACCCAGAGACATAAATATACCTGAAGAAAAAATCAATAATATTCAAAACAGGGGGTCTGTCACCATATATATCCCGTCCCCTGCCTGTGAAAAAAATGACCAGCCGGAAACCGAAGCCTTTCTGATAGTCAACCTGATAGAATCCATGCTTGGCAAACTTGGTCAGAAGACCTATGAATTCAACGCTTATCAGGATATAAGAGAAAAATATGAAAAAAATGAGCGGGCAATTGGCATTCTTTTTTATGCATTCACCCATATAAGGACATTTGAGAATATATTAAGAGAAGCAGGCATACCCTTTGTAATCCACAAGGGAAAAGGATTTTATAAAAGCAGCGAGGTAATAGAGATGCTTCAGCTCCTGAACTACCTTGCAGATGAAAGGCAGGAGATCTCCCTTTTAAGCTGCTTAAGAGGTCAAATGTTCGGGCTCTCTGACCATGAAATATTTGATATTTTCTACAATAGAAAGGGCCTGACCCATGATTACAGTTCTTCTGACAATCCATATATAAGGAAGATCTTTAACCAGATAGACTCCTTCCGTCAACTGGCATCACGTCTTACCATATCAGAACTTATACGTACAATAATGTTAAGGCGTTCGCTGATTGCCTCATATTCTGTATATCAAAGGGGAAACCAGAGCCTGCTGAATCTGGAAAAGCTCATGGATATTGCAAGGAGATTTCAGAATGAAGAAAACGGCTCTTTACATGAATTTGTAAAATACTGTCTTGAGATGGCCGATAAGGATGAGGATGAGGGAGAAGCCGTTATGGCGTCAGAGGTAAACAGTGCCATTTCGCTTATGACGATACATGCAGCAAAGGGGTTGGAGTTTCCTATGGTAATATTGCCACAGCTTGACAGGAAAATATTTAAGAACCCTGAGTATGGAAAACCTGTGAGGCTTTATGCATCTGAAAGGGATGTACCCTGTAAATGGAACAGTGTTGAAGGTGATATCCCTGTATGGCCTGTTGAAGTGCCCTCATTGGGTTACCGTAAAGAACAGGGCCCGCTTATGCATCTCCTGATGTACAGGAAAAGCCTTGAGGAGATAGCAGAAAACAGGCGTGTATTTTATGTCGGATGCACCAGGGCAGAAAATCATCTTGTCCTGATATGTGCTGATAACGCCAAAAAAACAGAAACCGGGCCAATAACACTCACTTCAGATGACTACAGGCAGAAGGCTAATATTAATCAGCTTCTGACCGATATATATGGACTTGATAAGGAAAGCGTGAAAGAATTTTCCGAAATTGATAATAATTTTTCTCCAGTCATTAAAAGATATCAGGTGAAGATGAATCGTTTCCATGGAGTCGACTATGACCCCGAAAAGCCTGATTCAGCCTCCTTTGGGATATATGATGATCATATAAAAGATCTTGACCTCACAGAACCGGTCAAGTCAAATCCCTATTTTCAATTGAGCTTTACCTCCGTTCACAATTATTTAAAATGCCCTGTCAGGTTTTATTATAGCACTGTATTAAAGCTGAAGGAGGGCGAATATGCCATGGATTATGACGATGAAGAATATCTTGAAGAAAATGATACCGCAAATGAAAATATTGATGATTATGATACAGAGGATGCCCTTTTTATAGGTAATTTCATCCATGGATACCTTGAAAAACATGAGTTTGGAAAACCCTTTGATGAAAATCTGTTCGGGCAAATAAAAAGAAGGATGAAACTCGTTGAGTGCAACATGGATTTTTGCCTGGAAAGGATAAAGGAGTTGCTCATACATGCAGTAGCCGATAAACAACTTATAGAAATAATTAAAGGCAAAACCGGTTATGCTGAAGTGCCGTTTCTTGTAACGACCCTGCCGGGCATAGAATTCAGGGGGGTAATGGACAGGATAATTAAAGACACTGAAACCGGCCTATGGGCAATCATTGACTGGAAGAGTAATAACCTCGGAGAAAAAAGCCCTGAACAGGTAGCTGCAGAAAACGGCTATGACATGCAGCTTGCCTTTTACAAGTGGGCACTGGAAAAGATACTGAATGAAAAAGTAGATAAACAGTATATCTATTTTCTTGATCATGGACATCTTATTGAATGCAGCTGGCAGGGTAATCCACTTGATATTTTTAAAAGCATTTCCAGAAAAATGGAAGAGGTTGAAAAAAAAGGCGTGTGGCATGAGGAGTTTGCCGCAGTAAGAAATAACAGCGCCGAATGCCGGTTCTGCGGTTATAATAAGACCGTGTGTCTGTAACTTCAAATAGGTTTTTTCTTTTTTAAGGTTGCTTTACATTGTTTTAAATTGTACAATTGAACCGTACAATCAAGAAGGAGAGCAAAATGAGAACTGTAGCAGTTAGTGAACTGAGAGACAATTTAATGTCTTTTATAAAAAAAGTGCAGTCAGGAGAAAATATCATTGTTACATCAAGGGGAAATGAAGTTGCAAAACTTGTGCCTGTAGAAAATAAAAAACAGATTGCAAAAGAAAAACTTAATAAGCTTCGAAAGACTGCCTATGTAGGAGATGTCCTTTCCCCGATTTTTGAAGAGTGGGAGGTTACGAGATGATTGTTGCAGATACCCACATTATAATCTGGGATGCATTAAAGCCTGAAAAATTATCAAAAAAAGCAAAAGCAGCGATAATGGAGGCAAATGAAAGTGACGGGATTATATTCTGTGATATTTCTCTGTGGGAAATTGCCATGTTGATTAGTCGTAACAGGATAAAGGTTGACATAACATACAAGGAATTTATAAGTCTGTTGTTCAGTTTAAATAATTACATTTTACAGGGGATTGACCCTGATATAGCTGACCTGTCAACAAGAATTTTTCAGGATACTGAAAATGACCCTGCGGATAAACTGATAGCCTCCACAGCAGTAGTAAAAAAGGCCAGGCTTGTAACAGCCGACGGGGCAATGCGATCTTCATCTGAAGTCAATACAATCTGGTGATCTGTATAGTTCTAATTATTGATCAGGAGAATCTTCAAACCTTTTCTGAACTATTGAGAGGGACGCTCTTTCGTGAGAGGGACGCTCTTTCGTAATTCAATATCTTTTTTGAATTGTATTTCAGGATGTCCCATTTCCACAGGGGTAAGCGTCTAAAAGCATCAGGGGTATTAAACTTTCCGATAAATTTATGGGACAGCAGGTAAATATCCCCCAAAAACTTACTAACTCATTAAAATAACGATTATTTTACGAAAATGCTTTTGAATTTTCGATAAACACCTCAAAAAAGGGCCGGATTGCTGAAATAGAGTACAATCCAAACCGGTTACCTTAATCAAAACTGTGAATACTGTTAATGGAACCTTTCACCTTTTCAACAATGCTCAAAGCCTCTTCACAGATATTCAGGTTAGGGCCTAGTCTTTCATTTATCCCTTGATAACGCCCAGTGGCCTTAACCTTGCTATCTTTCTTGCCAGCCCTGCGTTGTGCACGGCATCAACTACCTTGGATACATCCTTGTATGCCTCAGGCATCTCTTCCTTTAGTGTATGCTTACCCCCCGCCTGTACAAAGATGCCCTTTTCCTCAAGTTCTCTTTGTATGGATCTTCCCTGTGCCCTTTTTATAGCAACACTCCTGCTTAGGGTGCGTCCGGCGCCATGACAGCTTGAACCAAAGCTTTTCTCCATAGCGCCGTGATCACCAGCAAGCACATATGAGCAAGTGCCCATATCTCCGGGTATAAGCACCGGCTGACCTGTCTCACGGAATATATCAGGCAGTGTTTCATGCCCTGGAGGAAATGAGCGCGTAGCCCCTTTTCTGTGAACACAGAGAATAGTTCTTTTATCATCTACCAGGTGATGCTCCATTTTGATGATGTTATGGGAGACATCGTAGAGGAGTGACATCCGCAAGACACGCGGGGTTATTCCCAGCGACCTTAACATAGATTCATGGGCAAGGTGCATAAGCACCTGCCGGTTTGCCCAGGCATAATTGGCAGCACAGGCCATTGCCGAAAGGTATTTTCTCCCTGTATCTGATTCAATGGGAGCACATGCAAGCTGCCGGTCGGGAAGATACTCAATCTGCGGTTTTTCTGACATTTTTTTTAAAAAATCATCACATATCTGGTGTCCGAAGCCCCTTGATCCTGTGTGCAGAAAAACAGTAATCTGACCTGAATGCAGGTTAAAACGTTCTGCTGTTTTTTTATCATAAATATCATCAACAATCTGTATCTCAAGAAAATGGTTCCCTGAGCCAAGAGTACCAAGCTGATCCTTCCCCCTTTTTACCGCCCTTTCGCTCAAGACATCAGGGTCGGCTCCGGACATTACTCCCCTGTCCTCTATTTTTACCAGATCATCTTTTGTGCCAAAGCCCTTTTTTACTGCCCATGATGCCCCTTCTGCAGCTACCATAGCCCCTTCTTTTTTTGAAAGTATTATCTCCCCACCCTTTCCAACGCCCAGGGGAATATCCCTGTACAGTGAAAGGACAATATCCCTTATATGCGGTTTTATATCATCAAGCATAAGCCCGGTGGTCATGAGGCGGCATCCGCAATTAATGTCATAACCGACCCCGCCTGGTGACACAATGCCATCTTCAAAACGAAATGCGGCCACGCCGCCAATTGGAAAACCATATCCCCAGTGTATATCCGGCATAGCTATAGAATGGCCTACAATACCTGGGAGTGTTCCTACATTTGCCACCTGGGTAATGCTTTCTCCATCTCTTACCTCATCTATAAGCTCCCGGCTGGAAAATATCATCCCCGGAACCCTCATCCTGCCTGTTTTGGGGATGAGCCACCGGTTGTCATCTATTTTTTCAAGTTTTACTTCCATATTAACCTCTAGAGATCAAAAATTACCCTTGCGGTCCATAAACCCTTTTCTTCCTTAACCTCAATCTGATGATATGTAACAGCCTTTATTTCTCTCAATACTTCATGATACCTTTCATTGTATTTCATAGCAGATAATGTTGCATGTATTCTGTTTTGCTCTATCAAATTTATAGATATTCCGGTTACAATAAGTTTTTCACCTTCAAAAAGATAGAGTATTTCAGACAACCATTTTACCATTAGATCCGAAAGGTCATTTCCATGGAGTGAAATATCCAGTCTATTTTCAAAAATCGGGTTTACGTTATCAATAAGCTGCTCCAGCAGTGCCATTCCGGCATTTTTGAAAAGCTGTTTACAGGATCGGCCTTTGACTAAAATGCCAAGGTCCGCTGTATGACATAAATTTCTATAATAATTGGATTTTTTCTGCATATATTTTAAGGATCAAAAAAATATTTATTTTAGGTTTTTTTTAGTTGCTTTTATGTCAATGATATACTAATTAAAATCCGAGCATAAAAAATATTTTGCAGTCACTAATCTAATTGTTTTTTTAAGTTTTTTAATTTATCAGACGATTATAATAGTATACTTGATAATTATTGTACTTGATATTATAATTTTATTGTGCCGCCCCAGGGTATTGTTTTTAATAAATCAGTCATTATGTTTTTAAATTATCAAACCAGGGAGTCTCAGAAAGAGACATTTTATTTGTATGAAAAGACACCGTATTAACGAATTGAATAGTTAGAGATCCTTTCTCAGACTTCTTCCTCATAACGGTTTTTCATAGGAACAAAGAACAATTCTTGAGTATTTTTATTATCAAACGTCCTAAAGGCATTTAACCCTTAGGACCATAGGGCAAAAAAAATTTAATTTTCAGAATCCGGGAGGGAACATGAAAATGGAATGTGTTTTTTGCGGTAAAACAGTCATTGTTGAAGGGAAAATCAGCAGAAGGGATACATGTCCCCACTGTCAACGTGACTTGCGGTGCTGCAAACAGTGTAAATTTTATGATACGCACGCCTATAACGAATGCAAAGAAGTAATGGCAGAAAGGACTTCAGACAAGGAAAGGTCAAATTTTTGCGATTATTTCGTTGTAAAGGGCTCAAAAGAAATCAGCGGGGTTATCAGCCGGACTAAGGAGGCAAAGGAAGCCCTTGAGGCGCTTTTCAGAAAGTAAAGGCAATCCTTTATATTAAGTATATTACAGGTCTCTCACCGCGCTGAGTAAATCCATCGTCGTAATGATTCCTATGAGAGATTCATTACGGGTTACAAATACCCTGTGTATCCGGCCCCTTAACATGGCATCGGCAACATCCTGTATTCTCGTATATTCAGTTACATTGAATGTTACAGGTGTCATGATCTCACGCACTGTAACAAGGGATGGAGCATCCAGGCGGGAAGATTCTATTTCTGAAGGAGAATATTGCTTTTCGGATGGATGGATATAATATCCATCCGGATAATCCAGGCCTGAATCTATGCCAGGCATACTGGTTTGCCGGACGAGGTCAGTCATTGAAACTACTCCCAATATTTTGTTTTCTTCTGTGATTACCGGAGCACCTGAGATCGAATTTGCAAGCAGAAAATCAGCCAGCTGATTAACAGACCAGTCTGGTCCGACAGAGAGGACATCAGGATTCATAATATCTTTTGCCATAAGATTTACCATTGCATCCTCCATTTTAAAAAAGTTAATAAATTATCCCTTGAGAAAAATGGTAAGTCAATATCTTTTCCCGGTCTGGACACTATTTGCTGACTTGTGATATCTTTATGTCCTTGTTGCAATAATAGAAAATAATTACATTTTTTAAGTACTGCTTTAACATGGGAGTTCAGGATGAATCATGATTTTAAGATTGTTTTAAACTGGCTTACAGATGAATTTGTTAAAAACAAAAAGCAAGAGGCTCTTCATTTTGAAGATATGCCTTCAAGGCTTAATAGCGCTTTTCTAATCGCATTGACTGAAATTGACAGTAAAATACCAGGAATGTGCCATGACTTTTTGTTAAAAACAAAGGAATCTCCTGAATGGGGCAGTATTGCGGATTTTTACCTGAAGGGTATTAAAGGTATTCAGGAAGAGATTGCCGGAAATATTGATAATGAATTTTTTTCAAACAGACTAAAATCCCTGTCACGATGGCTGACTGATGAAAACCATGATCTCGATGATCATGAGACAGTGGAAAAGATATGGTCAGTTTTTTTTCCCGAAGGTTGTAATATCCTTTCAGGAAAGACTGAAGCAGTAGAGGCGTTGAGAGACAGGAGACGAATAAAAATAACAGGCCATAATATGAGCCCGATAATCAATCCTGCGGAAGAGATACTTTTCACCTCCAATGTCCTCCTGACAGTCCCTCCTTACTGCACAGATATTAAAAAAATGCCTGTGAATAAAACTATCCAGGATAAACTGGCTCAAGTTATTGATGAAGACCAGTTATACTGGTATGACCACCCCGTAGAGGTTGGAGTAAAGCATGAAAATAATGAATTTCTGTATGGGCTTACAGGTTTTAAAGAGGCCCTTCATTTTGAAAAAAAGAGGGGGAATATCTCTTCTGAAAAAAAACCTGTATTCCTTATGTCAGTTTCAGTAACACATGATGGGCTGCATGAAATAGCAAAGCCATATCTTGAAGATCTCCTTAACGGGACAGATTTAACCAATGACATTGATATTTATCTATTCACAGAAAAGGATACACAGGACATTATCAATGACATATTCATACCGGCAGCATCACGATTTTTGAACCGTGATGCCTCATCATTGAAAGTTTCCTTTGGCGTTAATGGAGAATATGGTCGCCATTACTCCTTTTTAAAGGCGATAGCCCTGTTCTGGAATGTACTGATAGATGACAAAATAAAGGCTACCTTTAAGATAGATCTTGACCAGGTATTCCCACAGGATAAGCTTGTAGATGAGACAGGCAAATCGGCCTTTGAACATTTTAAGACAGATCTCTGGGGGGCAAACGGGGTTGACTCATCAGGAAATCCGGTGGAATTGGGCATGATAGCAGGGACGCTGGTAAACTTTGCAGATACATCAAAGGGGCTCTTTACCCCTGATGTCTTATATCCCGAAGGAAAGCCCAAATCGGATGAAATCATATTTTTCAGTCAGCTCCCGCAGGCCCTTTCAACCGAAGGCGAGATGATGACAAGATACGGCAAAGAGAGCGGAATCAATGGAATAGATGAATGTATAGAGAGGATTCATGTTACAGGAGGTACAAACGGGATACTTGTCGAAAGCCTGAAAAGCCACAGGCCATTTACTCCCTCTTTTATTGGCAGGGCAGAGGATCAGGCATACATCATCTCAACCCTGTTTAACCGGATGGAGCGCCTTGCTTATCTTCACGAAGAAGGTCTTATCATGCGGCATGATAAGGACTCCTTTGCCAAAGAGGCTATCAAATCTTCCAATATCTCAAAACTCATAGGTGATTATATCCGTATACTGTATTTTTCGGCTTACGGAAGAGCCATATCAGGGGATTTAAAGAGAATAAAAAGACTCATGGATCCATACACAGGCTGCTTTATTTCTTATATCCCAATCACTCTTGTCTTTATGAGGTTTGCCCTCAAGGTAGTATCTTTATTAAAAGAAGGAAAGACATCCGATGCTCATGAATTTATATGCTCAGGCGCAAAACGGATCTCTGAAGCGTTAGACTTCTGTGACAGTAAAAAAGATGGGCTTAAAGAACAATATGAAAAGGAACGAAAGACCTGGAAACTCTTTTATGATACCATGTCTGCCATCGAAGATAGTATCAAGATTAATGAATCTTACGGTTATGAACTCAGGGAAAAGACCAGGAATATAGTGAAAAGGTGTCTGTTAAAAAAATAAAGGGCATTTTAATGTAATATATGGAACGCAATTACAGAAACAGAGTAACAATCAAAGACTTCAATACCTTTCATGTATCTGTCAAGGAGACCGATTTATTGATAAGCGCAGAGCGTAACCTGAGGAAGGAAGCAGAGGATATTGTCCAGAACCTGAGGTTCATACTTGAGGGCTATATAGCGAACCATCCCGTGTTTCTTTCTGCGCTTACACCCTACCCCGATGATATATATGCCCCTGTGATCATAAGAGATATGATCTCATGCTCAAGAGCGGCAGGAGTGGGCCCCATGGCTGCCGTTGCAGGTGCTGTGGCCCAGCATGTTGCATACGGGCTTAAGGATTTATCCGGACAGATAATAATAGAAAATGGCGGTGATATCTACATGAATGTTGCAAGGGATGTTACAGTGTCCATATATGCAGGCACATCGCCTCTCAGTGAAAAGATAGGTATTGTGATCCCCCAAAAAATGATGCCCCTTGGCGTGTGCTCTTCATCAGGCAGGATAGGTCATTCCCTCAGTATGGGAGATTCGGATGTTGTCTGTGCAATCGCAAGGTCTGCAGTTCTTGCCGATGCCGCTGCTACTGCCCTTGGAAATGTGGTGAAGACAAAAAAGGATCTAATAAAATTATCTGATAAAGCCTATGCCATTGAAGGAGTGCTGGGGGGGATTGCCATTCTGGATGATGAGATGACTGCCTGGGGAGAGGTTGAATTAAAGGCAATAGGCAAATAATGTGCGAAGCCTGGGGGTAAAAAGCCTTATCCTTATGTATTGAATCCAATATTTTATTATTGTTGCAGGGCGGTATTCTTTGTGCAACCGGGGATACACGGGAGAAGGTCCCAATCTACTTAGGCAAGCCTTTTTACCTCGAATTACATTAATGGCGGAAGTGCATGGGAATCGAACCCACCTACCGGGGTCTTAGCCCG
>CAZSZQ010000032.1:23554-26634 GCA_964610475.1 uncultured Desulfatiglans sp. | reverse complement strand
GGAACCGGCATGATGGCCTCAAGTATGGCTGTTTTGACAACCGGCCACGGTTATAAAACAACGGTTTTTGCCAGATCCTCCCGGAGAATTGAAAGCTGCAAGGCTGAAGTTGATGCATTTTTCAGAGAAATAGCGGATAAGGGATTGATCACTCAGAAACAGATCGATATCTGTGAAGGATACTTGAATTTTACTCTAGCTTATGAGGGAATGGCGGATGCCGATGTCTTTTTTGAATGTGTTGCAGAGGTCCCTGAAGCAAAGCATACGGTATATCAGGAGATAGAAAGACACTGCCCTTATGTAAAGGTGATCTGTTCTGTAAGCTCATCTATTGTAGTCGACGACCTGGTTAAAGGATTAAAAAAATACAAAGACCGCATTATTGTAACACATCCCTTTAATCCGCCTCATATGGTGCCATTTTTCGAACTGGCAAAGGGGAGCGACACCAGTGACGGTGTAATTGAATTTGCCTCCGGATTTTTGGAGGCCCTGGACCGTAAGCCTGTTATCTTAAAAAAGGGTATCCCCGGTTTTATAGGAAACCGGCTTCAGTTCGCTCTGTGGCGAGAGGTCCTCTATCTTGTCGAAAACGGAATTGCCTCTCCGAAAGATATCGATACCTGTCTTATGTACAGTTTCTGTCCCAGATATACCTCCATAGGGATATTTGAACACTTTGACAATGGCGGCATGCAGCTCAATTACAATGTAGTAAAGACCCTGTTTCCCCTTTTAAGCGATCAAAAAACAGTTCCCAAAGCCATAACTGACAAAATAGATGCAGGAGACCTGGGCCAGAAGACCGGAAAGGGCTTTTATGACTGGCGTAATGTCGACATGGATTCATATAAGGAAAGGGTCAATGAACCATACTGGAGATTCTTCAACTGGGATTATCCTGAAAAATAAGAACCAGCTCATCAATTAACCTTGAAAGGAGATCCGGATAAAAATAAAAACATATTTACCAGGAGAAAAAAGATGTCTAAGAACCCTGCAGTTTTATTGATAGTGACACTGGATACAAAAATAGATGAAGCAAGATTTATGGTAAAATGCCTCGAGGAGATGGGAATATGCACGCTGATTCTTGACCCGAGTGTACGAAAAAGCGAAAACATGAATGCGGTAATTACACCTGAGGATGTTGCAAAGGCGGCTGGAACTACACTTGAGGCTGTCAGATCCCTGGGACATGAAGGCAAGGCATTGAGCACAATGACAAATGGAGCCGTTGTCTGTGCAAAAATCCTTTCTAAAAAAACAGAGATCAACGGAATCATTTCCATCGGCGGGTCAATGGGAACCGCCCTTGGGACTGCTGTAATGAGGGAATTTCCTTTTGGGCTTCCCAAGGTTATGATATCCACCATGGCGTCAGGGATGGTCAAACCCTATGTCTGGACAAAGGACATCATGATGCTCTACTCTGTCGCGGATATCTCAGGTCTTAATTCAATAACCAGGGTTGTTTTATCTAATGGTGCGAGTGCTGTGGCCGGAATGGCTAAACACTACATCAAATCAGCCGACGACCAGAAACCAGTAATAATGATGTCAATGCTGGCAACAGTAGAACCCTGCTCAAAAATGATACGCGCAGAAATGGAAAAAATCGGTTACGAGGTAATCATATTCCATACCAGCGGAACCGGCGGCGCTGCGATGGATGAACTAATCATGGAGAAAAACGTTGCCGCAGTGGTTGATCTTTCGATCATAGAGGTAACTGATTACATTTATCACGGTTTGTTTGCGGCAACTCCCGACAGGTGTCAGGCGGCGCTGAAAAAGGGCATTCCTGTAATCTATGCCCCCGGAAATCTTGATTTTATGGTAGGTGGCCCGCTTGAAGCAGCTAAACAGCAATTCCCCGGCAGAAGATATCATGTTCATAATGCCCAGCTTACTGCTGTAAGAACCGGACCCGAAGAAATGGAAGCGGTCGCAAAATATTTTGGCAGGGCATTTTCAGATATCCGCCGGCCTACAGAGTTTTTTATTCCCTTAAACGGGTTCTCTAACCACGATAGTACACAGGGACATCTGCATGACCTGAGCATGCCGCCGGTTTTTGAAAAACTAATGAGAAAACACTGTCCCTCTGACACAAAGATAACAGCATTGCCGAATCATATTAATGATCCTGAGTTTGCAGCTGCTGTTACTGCATCACTTAAAAAGGCCTTGGGGCATTAACTAATAAGGAGCATTAACATGGTGATCGCCGTTGCAGGAATGATTGACGAACGGGAAGATGTCCTGAGGCTTATAAAGGAACGGATTGAACAACATGGGCACAAAGCGCTGCTCATGGATATCACAATCGGTACAGGGGCTATTGTTCCCTCGTTAAGAGCTGATATCAGTTCCGGAGAGATCTCCAGATATGGTGGCGGCCCTTCCGACGGGGTTACAGGGTATTTGCCTGCAAGGAGAAAGGATGCAATCTCCATCATGACAAAGGGCCTTAAGAAAAAGGTCATGGAGCTTTACAGCAAAGGAGAACTTGATGGAATACTTGCCGTTACAGGCCTGACAGGCGCCATGATATCGCTTCCGGCCTTGAAAGAACTTCCGTTCGGTCTTCCCAAGATAATCATATCGAGTGCAATGGCCTTACCTGTCCACGCAGACAAGTATGCGGAGTTCGTGTGCGTAAAGGATATCACGGTAATGCATGCAGTAGTGGATACGGTTGGTATGAACGCACTTGTTAGAAAACTTGCCCTTAACGGGGCTGATGCTATCTCCGGTATGGTGGGGGGACAATTGAGTACAGTCGCCGGGGAGAAACCATCTATTGCCATTACGGAATTCGGCTTTACTGACAAGGGCGCTCATTATATACGGGAGTTGCTGGAAAAAGAATATGAACTCGTATCATTTCACGCAAACGGTGTAGGTGATCTTGCTGCCATGGAGATAATTCCCAAGGGAACTTTTTCTGCATTCATAGACCTGGTTCCGGGGGCATTCAGTGAGTATCTGCTGGGCGGAAACAGAAATAACTCGGGTCCTGATCGCCTTGATATTGCAGCTGATCTCTCTATACCCTACATCCTTTGCCCGGG
>CAZSZQ010000032.1:22315-23454 GCA_964610475.1 uncultured Desulfatiglans sp. | reverse complement strand
CATACAAATGTTGATACTATCATTTGATCTGGTTATTCAAGATATAACTAAGGAGTTTTAATGCAGAATCTTGAAAATAAAATTGCTTTTATCACTGGCGGTGCAAGCGGCATCGGGTTGGGCATGGCCAAAGTATTCCACGCCGCAGGTATAAAGGTGATTATAGCGGACATCCGAAAAGATCATCTTGAGAACGCCCTGGGATATTTTGGGAAGAAGATGCCAAATGTTCACACCATGCAGCTGGATGTGACAGACAGAAGTGCTGTGGAGGCTGCTGCAAAAGAAGCGGAACAGCTATTCGGCAAAATCCATATACTGTGCAATAATGCAGGCATCTATCTTTATGGTCCGATCCAGAAGGCCACCTATGAAGACTGGGACTGGGTGTTAAATGTAAATCTTGGCGGGGTGATCAACGGCATACATGCCTTTGTTCCGAGGATTATAGCCCATGGCGAAGGCGGACATATTGTCAACACCTCCTCCATTTCCGGCATATTTGTCGCAGGCGGTACAGGAATATATGCAACCTCAAAGTTTGCCGTGGTCGGGCTCTCTGAAGCCCTTCGCATTGATCTTGAACCTGAAAACATAGGGGTGTCTGTACTGTGCCCCGGGTTTGTGGACAGTAAAATCTATGACTGCGGAAAGACCCGTCCGGATCAACTCTCTAAATCCGGCTATTCGGTTAAACGCGAGGTGCTGGAAAGATTAAAAAAGGCTCATAATGAAATTGGTATGGACCCCATGGAGGTGGGGAGAAAAGTATTATCGGCTATTAGAGATAATAAGCTGTATATATTTACACATCCGGAGTTTGCCGTGGAGATACGCAGAAGATCTGAAGCCATCATGGCCGCGATACCGGATGAAGAGGCAGATCCAAGGCGTGTGGCTGTTGAAGAATCAAGACCAAAAATGAGGTATTAGAGGTTGAATAAAATGAAACATAATGATGCAAGAGACAGATTGATTAACGCAGCTATCGATCTTTTCTATAAGAAAGGCTATCCTACCACTACTATCCGTGATATCGGGAAAAAGGCCAATATAAGCACATCGGTCATATATCATTATTTTAATGATAAAGAAGAGATGCTTTTTGAAATAATTGAGCTTGCAGGCAAAGACCTGTT
>CAZSZQ010000032.1:0-22215 GCA_964610475.1 uncultured Desulfatiglans sp. | reverse complement strand
GTTTTGTGTTTCAGTATCTTCGGTATTATCGCCCAGTCGATCAGATGGTTCCATGAAAGCGGACCTCTAACAAAGGAAGATGTAGCGGATAATATAATTAATATTTTATTTAACGGAATAATAAAAGATAAATAGGAATGGAATTTTTTTCTGTTCGGTCACATTCTACAGGAGAAAAATAGATATGGCACAAGGAAAGGTATTTTCCAGTTTCGATGAAGCAGTGGCAGACATTTTCGATGGTGCTACCATCATGATAGGCGGTTTTGGCTCCTGGGGCGGTTTGCCTGTGAATCTTATTGTGAGTCTGACAAAACAGGGGGCCAGAGAGTTGACTGTAATATCAAACCAGGGTGGTGTAGGGTTTGAACTCTCTAACAAAATCAAACCGGGAGGTTACCAGGATATTGGCGTGCTATATGAAAAAGGGCTGGTGAAAAAATTCATCGGGTCTGTGCCTGCCCTTGGAGGCATGCCGCCCATTTCACCCATCGAAGTCGCGCACAGGGAGGGAAAGGTAGAGATAGAGATGGTGCCGCAGGGCACCCTTGCCGAGAGGATACGCTCAGGCGCAGGCGGTCTTGGGGGTTTTTATACCCCAACCGGTGTGGGCACCCCTGTTGAAAAGGGAAAAGAAAAAAAGGTCATTAATGGCAAGGAATATCTGCTTGAACTGCCCCTGACTGCAGACTTTGCCCTTATCAAGGCCCATAAGGCCGACAAACTCGGAAACCTTATTTACAGAGGGACAGCGAGATGCTTCAACCCTGTAATGGCAATGGCCGCCAAGACGACTATTGTTGAAGTGGATAAAATTGTTGAAACAGGGGAACTGGACCCTGAAATCATAGTCACGCCTCATATATTTGTAAATCGTATAGTGGAGGTGAAATCATGAAAACGCATCTGGACAAAAAGGCCATTGCCGCGAGGGTGGCAAAGGAATTTGAAAACGGTATGCTGATCAACCTGGGTTACGGCATGCCCTCATTATGCTCCAATTATATCCCTGAGGAAAAGACCGTTTATTTTATGGGTGAAAACGGGGTAATCGGTTACAGGGCGCTTGATAAGAATGAAAAACCTGACTATGAACTCATCAATGCCTCTGATCAGCCTGTTGCACGTGCGCCCGGTATGTGTTTTTTTGACAGCGCTATGTCATTTGATATGGTGCGCGGAGGGCATATTGATATAGCCGTGCTCGGCGCATATCAGGTTTCCAAGGATGGCGATCTTGCCAACTGGGGCAGACCCGGCAGACCTGCTACAGGAATGGGAGGAGGCATGGACCTGGCTGTTGGAAGCAGCAAGGTGTTTATTATGATGAAACATATAACCAAGGATGGTGAGCGCCGCATAGTCAATGAGTGCAGTTTTCCCTTAACAGCAAAATATTGCGTAGATAGAATATTTACCGACATAGCAGTGATTGATGTTACGAATCAGGGATTGATTCTAAAAGAGACCGCTCCTGGCTGGACAGCAAAAGAGGTTCAGGAACTTACGGAGGCATCACTTATTGTTGCTGATGATTTAATGGAGATTGAGTGCTAGAAGTAGTTTCCGCATAAAAAAATGTATTGTCAATAAGTAATATCGGATATGTTTTTCGGAAAAATAAAGGGCGCCGGGTGTTAAGGTTATATATGACAATACAATTTCCTAAGTGCAATTACTGAGTGTCAGATATTTAAGGAGAAGCCATGAAGATTTTTAAAGACCGTGTTGCATTTGTCACTGGAGGCGCAAGCGGTATAGGCTATGGAATGATTCAGAATTTTCTGAAACATGGAATGAAATGTGTGGCGGTGGATTATACCCCCTCACATTGCGATGAAATCCTCAAACTCCATTCAGGCGATCCATCCGTGCATGTGATTCAAGCGGATGTGGCTGACAGGGCTCAGATGCGATCTGCGGCTTATGAAGCCATTGAAGTTTTCGGTAAAATTAATGTGTTATGCAACAATGCGGGAACTGGCGAGGGCGGGAACGCAGAAGATCCTGATTTTGCAGCCTGGGACAGGGCAATGGCAGTAAACCTTGGAGGTGTTGTAAACGGGGTAAAGATTATTGCCCCTCTTATTATAAGTAACGGAGAGGGAGGCCACATAGTTAACACTGGTTCAATAGCATGTCTTGTGCCCAATCCTCTGGGCGGTGGCGCATACATGACCGCAAAGGCCGCAGTTCGTGGCTTTACCGAGGGTTTGCGTATCTCCATTGCCACTCACGGCATTGGTGTTTCTTTACTTTGTCCAGGTTCCACCCGCACCCGCATCATGGACGCGGCAAAAGACAAACCTGAGACCCTTGAAATGGTTAAAAGCTTTCTTGAAAGCGCCATGGACCCCCTTGAAGTGGGCGCAAAGATTGTAGAGGGCATCAAAAACAACTCACTATACATAATAACCCATGCAGAATTCAGGGGTGAGGTAAGGGATATTTATAAAATGCTGGATGATGCCATGCCAAAAAAACAGGATGTACCCCCGTCCCGAATGGCCTTTGAGGATTTCCGGCGCAACATAGTCCGTGAAGCATATGGATATCCTGTCAAGGATTGAATGTTTTTAAGTTTAAGGAGACATAAAATGGTTAATAATCTTATATCCAATGTAATAAACCCTGAAATCAACCGTGTGGGCGGACTGCCAGAAACCGCCTTCCTGCCACAGTCAGAATACAGCATGGCTGAACGGCCTGATACTCTGGAAAACAAGACCATCTATCTGATTGATACCGGATTTGGAGGAAGCGCCCGGTTTATGGTGCAACTACAAAAAATGTTTGCCGAAAAGATGCCCTCGGTCAAAACCGTGCGCAGGAGAAAACCCGGTACACCCTTTATGGGAAACGCCCCTGAACTCTACAGAGAAATAAACGAAAAGGGTGATGCAGCCATACTCGGGGTTGCAGGTTGACCCGGCTGCGTCGGGGGGGTCGCCTCCGGTTGCAGAGAACTTGAAGCCATGGGCGTGCCCACCGCGCCATTGTCTACCATTGCATTTAAAGAGGCTGCAGAAGGCGGATTTGGCCATGACACACCCTTTATTTATACTCAACACCCAGTTGTAGGGGCCCATGATGATGCACTTACGGAATATATAAAGGGTAAAAATCCTGATACAGGAAAGGTCGTGTTTGATGAGATCATAGATGCGCTTACACGGCAGCCTTCAAAAAGGGCAGTATTTGAAAATCCACAGAGTGATAGTGAAAAGAGCTTCCTGGGCCCTGATACCGAAGAAAACCTTCAACGCATTTTTTATGAAAAAGGCTGGACAGACGGCCTGCCCATTATTCTTCCAACACAGGATCGTGTTCAAAGGATGCTTGCAGGAACCAGCGCCTCTCCAAATGATATTGTAGCGGAGCCCGATCCTTTTAACCCAATAAAAGTGACAGTGGCCAATGTGGCGGCAGTTGCCGTAATGGCTGGCGCAAGGCCTGAATTTATGCCGGTGATCCTCGCCATAGTGTCAACAGGCCAGAGGGCCATTCTTGGATCAACCACACCCTTTGCCGCCATGATAGTGGTAAACGGCCCCATAAGGAATGAGATAGGCATGAATTCAGGTATTGGCGCCTTCAGCCCTGTTAATATGGCAAACTCCACCATAGGAAGGGCATGGACATTGTTAGGTCATGCAACAGGCGGAAACAGGAAAAAGGGCACCTTATGGTCATCACAGGGCAACACCATTGCCTACAACAACCTGTGTATTGCAGAGAATGAAGAAAGAAGCGTGTGGCAGCCCTTTCATGTGCAAAAGGGATTCAGAAAAGATGAGAGTGTTGTGAGTATATTCCGGGGCTGGACCATGAGTCACAGCATGGGAGGGGCTGTTTTCAGGACCCATCCCCGGGAGATAGCAATACTCATGCAGGCATTTTCTGCATACAATGCATCGGCAACAATTATTATTGATCCTTCAGCAGCCAAAATTATAAGGGAATCCGAAGGATACGACACAAAGGAAGAGTTCAGCAGGGCCATTTCCGAAACAGCGGAAATGACAGCAGATCGCTTCTGGAAGACCGACTATGTGGATTTTTTGACCAGGCCTCTTGCTGATCAGGGTGTTGAGCCCTATGCATCCTGGAAAAATCTTCCGGGCGATGCTGTAATCAGACCATACCATGATCCATCAAAAATTAACATTATAGTAACCGGAGGTGAAACCGGCCCGTTTTTCAAGGTGTGCGATTTTGCCTATGTTACCAGTTCATCAATAGACAAATGGCGGATTAAGGCCGATGATTCATGCGCCGACGGCACATGCGGATTACCCGATGCATTGTTCGATTATAATTAGGGTTCATGGAGGGAGGACATGGACAAAGACGATGTAAAAGAAGTAATTGTAGATGAAAAGCTTGGCTGGGGCAAATCGCTATTTTACGGTTTTCAATCGGTAATTGCCCTGAATCTCTTTCTGGGTGCGATCATTATAGCGGGGATATTAAAACTGGATGTACCAAATACGGCAGTAATGGTGACAGTGTCATTATTTGCTATAGGCATTGCTACATGCATTCAGGCAGGCTTTTTCATGAAGTACCCTGTAATACAAGGGGTGTCATTTGCCACTATAGGCGCCATTGCGGCAATTGCCTTAAAACACGATCTCGCCACTGCCTTTGGAAGCCTGATTCTGGGCGCCATTATCATATCTCTCCTTGGGTACTTCAATATTTTCAGCAGAATACTTAAGGTTATTCCGCCCGTGGTTGCAGGTACCGTGGTAGTTGTAATCGGTATCTCTTTAATGTTCACATGTTTCAACAACCTGCTTGGGTCAGCAGGCAAAATTTCGATGAATTTCCTGCTTGCCGCCATTGTATTTTTATTGATCATGGCCTTTATGGTGATTGGAAATCTCAAACTAACAATCTCTAACTTTGTAAGCCGCGGAGGAGTATTGTATGCAATTGCCATTACAACCATTATCGCCTCCATTATGGGCGTTACAGATTTCTCCTCTGTAAAAAATTCCAAGTGGTTTTCTTCTCCCCCGCTGTTCCCGTTCGGCGCACCCAAATTTGATCTGACCTCAAGCCTTATTTTCGTATTTATCTACTTTATTGTGATGATAGAAACAGTGGGCAACTGGTTTGCCATTTCATTTACGGTAAAAAGTTCGCTGGACGATAAAAGGATAGACAGGGGAATTCTGGGTGAAGGCATAGGGTGTTTTATAGGGGCCCTGTCAGGTTCTGCGCCTGTAACAAGCTATGCCACAAACTGTGGTGTGATTGCAGTAACCAGGGTATACAGCTACCGGGCTGCCGTAGGAGCAGGCATTATCATTATTATCTTGTCATTCTGCCCCAAACTGATGTTCCTGATTGCATCAATACCAGGGCCAATCATGTGGGGAACCCTTGGAGCCATGTCCATCATGGTTCTCATGAGCGGATTAAGATCAATGCATCATATAGAGTTAAGTGATAGGAGCATCCTGATCATTGGAATCCCTGTCTTTATTACTGTTTGTGTCTCCTTATTACCGCAGGATGCGGTAAATTCCATGCCAGCGCTCCTGAACTTTTTATTTTCATCATCCATTACCGTAGGCGCCCTTGCAGCGGTGATTGTTAACCTTATTATCCCCAAAGAAAAAGTTTAACTCATGGGATTTTTTAGTTCCTACTTAAACCATCTCTGGTAATCCATCTTGTTTTCAGGTCTGTCATACCTCCTGAAGATTTCTGTCAGCATATCCAATAGCTGCCAGTTTACCGGCATGTTTACTCCATGATGTTATATTAATATAAAAACGGGGCGCCCGGATATCGTAATCTGTACATGTTTATTTTTTCAATGCACATGATAATGGTTATTTTCCAGGACTATTCGGGGCCACTTTAAGGGTTAAATGATAAAAAGTACTATAAAATTTAACCAGCCATTCACATCGATTCCTAATAATGTTATATATTCACTTCACTCCTTGTAATTATCTCATTCTGCAGGTCTTCATACAGCTCAACAAAATATGCAGAAAAACCGGCCACCCTTACAACAAGGTCACGGTGCTCATCGGGATTCTCCTTGGCCTCTCTCAGCATTTCCGCATCAACTATATTATACTGGAGCTGCATCCCTCCCTGATCAAAAAAACTCCTGATAAACTGCTTCATCTTTTGAGTGCCTGATTCTCCTTGTAGAGAAGACGGATGAAATTTCATGTTGAACTGGAGGCCATTTCCAAAGTTGGATGGATTTAGCGCCAAGATGGATCTTGCAACTCCTGTCGGGCCATTTCTAACAACCCCCTGTGACGGTGAGGCAGAGTCAGATACCGGCTGACCTGCACGGCGGCCATCCGGTGTTGCCCCTGTCATGTATCCATGTAGAACATGGGCGCCAGCTGAATATATACCGGGCCTGTAACCGCCCCGGTGGCCTTTATAGGAGTTCACCCTGCTCGAGTACAGGTCAGCCATCCATGTCGCAACTTCGTCTGCATATGGATCACCGTTTCCAAAATGAGGAACCTCTTTGATTATCCTCTCACGAAGGAACTCATACCCTCCCCAGTTTGCCATTACGGCATCATACAGCTCTTTTGCCGGGCAGAGTTTTTTGTCATAGATCATATATTTTATGGCTGAAAGGCTGTCAACGACGGTTCCTACACCCAGGATCGCCATACCGGTCGAGTTATATTTTGCACCGCCGTGCATCATATCCTGACCTTTTTCCATGCAGCCGTCCATGGTTGCAGAGGCCATGGGGACAGGCATTAGCTTCAGACCGACCTGCTCCATTATATTGTTCAAGGAAAACTGCCAGTCCATAAAATATTCAAGCTGGGTTTTAAATGCCTCCTTGACCTGTTCAAAGGATCTCATCTCATAAAGATAACCGGTCGCAAGTCCCCCCGGTTTATTATTTTGAGGATTAATTCCATTATTGATGGACTGGATCAGTATGTTAACAATATTAATAAATCCCTTTGAAAATGGTGAACTCACATTTGACCACTCACATCCTGATCCGGATAGTTCTATGCAGCCTATCACGCAGTAATTGCGGGCATCCTCTATGGCAAGCCCCCGTTTGTGCAGCATATCGATGATCAGATCGGCATTTTCTATACAGGGGATCCCATAGACTATCTTTGATGTATCTATGCCTGCCTCTATAAGTTCATCCGGTGAATCTCTATGGAGCCCGAGGGAGAGATTCGGGTCATGCAGTTTGAGGCGGGAGGCTGACTGCAGACATAAAAATGTCGCCTCATTGGTGGCATCGCTTCCGTCAGGCCTTCTTCCGCTGATTGTTATCCTCAAATTATTGGAATAGGCACCGGCTACGCGGGATATCATCATCGGGCCGCTGAAAAAGAGATCCGCTGTCTTGATAAAAAAGCAGTCCATTAATTCCTGTGCATCATCCATAGTGATCAGGCCCGCTTCCAGGTCAGCCTTAAGATAGTCGCCCACATGCTGGTCAAGACGGCCTATAGTAATTCCAAGATAGTTGCCTTCGATCAGCAGAATATACTGATACAATATGCATACCTGCAGGGCCTCATGGAATGTGCGTGCCGGATTCTCCATGATCCAGTCGAGAGAATCAGCCATCTTTAACAGCTCTTTACGACGTTTTATGTCGTTAATACCCCCAGCCTGTCTTCGGCATTCTGCAGCATATCGTTTTGAATAGAGAATGGCCGAATCACAGCTTATAACAATGGCCATGTAAAAGAGGTATTTTTCAGGATCATGCCTGCCGATTTTACCTCGCATTCCATCAATTTTCTCTAACGCATCCATCTTTATAGCGCCAAACCCTTTTTCTACTGCCTTTCGATAATTTGCATTATAATGTCCGCTGGGTACAGTACCATTTGAAAACGGGTCGATACCAACTCCTGTGTTTCCAAGGGCATGCAGATCTTCAGGCATTGCAGCGGTGAGTTTTGCAGCAATACAATTTTCCTGCCAGTAACCTTCCACATTATGTATATATTCTCTGTCCTCTTCATCCATATACATGAAACCATCTTTTATCTGCTTCTTATCAAACAGACCGCTATCCAGTTCTTCCACGAGCCAGCCGAGTCCGCCATACTCCGGCCATAAACAGCATCCGCGAAAGGTTTTCGCCATATTGCCGACAAGCAGTTCATCATGTTCAACCCTTACTGTCATTTTGGACAGTATCTCATGAAGGGTCTTTGCGCGTGCAATTATGGGCATTTCGTTTTGGATTTTTCCGGTTATTCCCGTGAGTATCATTACCCGCTCTGCATCCAGTTTGGGTATGGTGTCACGGTATACCTTCCTGAGTTTCTGTAGGCGCGGTGTGATTGGTTTTAATTCAAACATGGTAAAACCTCACTTTAAGTTTTTTCATTCCCCAGCACTACACAACTGGAGATACCCATACCTGCATTTCCTCCCAGGTTATGTGCCAGACCCAGCCTTGGATTTGTAACCTGTCTTTTATCTGCCTTACCCTGCAACTGTTTATATATCTCGTACATCATCCTCAGACCGCTTGCACCAAGCGGATGCCCAAAGCACTTCAACCCCCCATCCGTATTAACCGGCAGGCTTCCGTTTAACTCAAAGGTTCCGGCCTCTATATCCTCGCCGGCTTTTCCCCTCTGGCTAAAGCCAAGGTCTTCATATAATATAAGTTCATTTGTGGTAAAGCAGTCATGTACCTCAGCAAGGCTGAGTTCTTTTCGTGGATCCTTTATCCCTGCCTGTTCATAGACCATTTTTGAGGCACGGACGTTTTCTTCTACATGGACATAATCATAATCCTGCTGCATAACCCCCTGACGAGCGCCTACGCATATGGCAAGGCCCTTAACATAGACAGGATCTTTTCTGAACTGTTTTGCCATATCGGACCGCACAACAATAGCTGCTGCGGCGCCGTCGCTTACCCCGCAGCAGTCATAGAGCCCTAGCGGCCAGGCCACTATAGGGGCGTTGACCACCTGCTCTATTGTCAACTCTTTGTGAAAATGTGCCTTGGGATTCAGATTGCCATTGTGATGGTTTTTTACCGCTATCTTTGCAAGGAGACGTTTTCCGTGATCAGCCTTTAGCCCGTAATGATGAAAATAGCGGGTGCCCAGATAGGCAAATGAGGCAGGGGCGCTGAATCCTGAACCCACACCTGAACTCCCATCCGCATTATCACCCACAATAGCCGGGCCCTTTACACCGGTCTGTCCGGAATCCTTTAATTTTTCAACTCCAATCGCTAAGGCTATGTCGCAGGCGCCAGATGCCACAGCATAGGCAGCCCCGCGCAATGCCTCCGAGCCTGTTGCGCACATATTTTCAACCCTGGTCATGGGGATGTATTGAAGACCTAAGGGAGACATGGTAAGTGCAGTGATTCCTGAAAACACTGTACCCAGCCAGGCTGCCTGTATATCCTTTGGCTCTATGCCGGCATCGTGAAAGGCCTCATATGCTGCTTCGACAAGAAGATCCTCCACACCCATATCCCAACGCTCACCAAACCTTGTACATCCCATGCCGACGATTGCTACCTTATCTTTAATGCTTTCCATATTTACCTCTTAAGATTCCAATTTATTCTACTACCGGTTTTGCCTTCCAGAAATAATTGATAACATCATCACCCTCTGTCATTTTTCTAAAGACCATCTCCACAGGCATGCCGATCTTGACCTTATCAAGATCATAATCTGTCAACTCGCATAAAAGCCTGCCGCCACCCTCAAAATCAACAGCGCCATTAAGGCCGGGGGGGTTCTTGGTGGGTTGCAGGTTATCAATGGCATAGGTAAAAAGGCGGGCCTTTTTATCAGAAAACCTGTACTCGTCAAAATTATCCTTGGCCTGGCACTGCACGCAGATCCTTATTTTCTGTCCTATGATATGGATCTGTGGAGTGCCACAGTTCCTGCACTTTACACCAGTTAACTGGGATATTACCTTCCGCTCCCGCCACCTAGTAGCAAGAGAAATGGGATCCCTGGGCGGAAGGCTCCCCCTGTCAATGGGGAGAATTTCCCTCCAGTCAAGGTATGCGCCATAATCAATGGAGCGGGTCTTTTTCAGTTGTTCTTTCACAGAGGGCTTAGTTGTGCAATCTCTTATAGCATCAGTTACCCTTATGACAAATGCATCTGCGCCATCGCCATAGTTTACCACCAGTACCCGGTCTCCCGGTTTCGTGTCCTCTAATGCCGCATTAAGCATAACCAAAATTCCTGCCGACCCCATATGACCAATCTCTGAGAAAAAGGGAGATTGAACCCTTGAGACATCAAAACCCATTTTTTTTGCAAGGGTTGCATGCTGCCTATCATCTGTTGCAGAAAATACTATTTTTGAAAAATCGTTTAGGTTAAGAGAACTGTCCTTCATAATGCCTGTGATCACATCCCGCATAATGGGGAAATAACCCTCATCGGCAATAAAACGGGCCTCTCCTGATTTTACATAGGGGTCAGAAACAGTGCGCCAGATATCGGTAAAATCACTATAAACTGAATGACTCACCTCTATCTCTGCTATTACTTTTTCTGAGCCTATGGTCACAGCAGCCCCTGCATCGCCAAAAAGCTGTTCAAACTGGCTTTTGGGCATGCCCATGCGGCAATCGGATGAAGTAATCATTACCTGTTTTGCTGTGCCGCCCTTTACTGCATCCATGGCGGATTTGATGGCTAAAGTAGCTGATCTTAATGAGTTTGCAAAATCAGCGGTAGCGCTTTTTTGATCAAGCCCCAAAACACCGGCAATAATGGCCGCTCCCTGTTTTTCACGGTAAGGGGCAGTAGTGCTGGCAAAGTAAAGACCTTCAATATTACCGGAGCTACGACGCATGCATCCCCTGGCTGCGGCCACTGCCATCGTTATAGTGTCTTCGTCATAACCCGCAACTGCCTTTTCTCCGCCCATCCCCTTTAGTTTCCACATCCTGCCTATCTCTTCACGTCTGAGCCGGTACATGGGGATGTAGGCGCCTATTGATGTAATTCCGATCATCTCTATAAACCCCCTTAGTATAATAGCTTTCAGCTAAATCTCTTTCATTAATGTCTTTTACTGAAAGCTGATCGTTGAAGGCTGATTACTTTCATTAAAGACCATGATTATTTAAAATATATTACCCCGTTTCATCTCCGATAGCTGTTGGTTTTTTATTATACATCTGAGTTACTGCCACGCTTGCTGCAATAGCCGCAATCCTGGCCTTTTTACTTGATATGATAGACAATCTATCACCAAGGATTTGTTCTTTTTCCAGGATAGTTTTTATATCATCAAGAAGCCCTGTTTCCTTTTCAATAAAATGGGTATTTATATCACCTTTAACAAATCGTACATTTTTCATAACCGCTTTATGAAAGGGTATGTTTGTTCGTACACCTGAAATAACATATTCATAGAGCGCCCGCTGCATCCGGTCGATCGCTTCATTGCGATCCCTTCCCCATACTATCAGCTTGGATATCATGGGATCATAATAGGGTGGCACTGTAAAACCGGCATACACCCCGCTATCCACCCTTATACCAGTGCCTCCCGGATGATAATATCCTGTGATCTTACCAGGAGCCGGCGCAAAATCCATTAACGGGTCTTCTGCGTTAATACGGCATTCAATGGCGCTTCCATGCATCTTTATTTCATCCTGCTTTACGCTTATAGGAAGGCCTGAAGCAATGCGGATCTGCTCCTTTACAATATCCGTTCCTGTCACCATCTCTGTCACCGGATGCTCAACCTGAACCCTGGCGTTGACTTCAAGGAAAAAGAAATCACCCTGGGAATATAAAAACTCAACTGTCCCTGCACCTTCATAGCCAATAGAACTCATTGCATTTGCAACAAGGGCGCCCAATCTTTTACGCTGTTTTTGTGTGACCACTGGCGAAGGTGATTCCTCGATCAGTTTCTGGTGTCTTCGTTGTATAGAGCACTCGCGTTCTCCCAGATGGATAGCATTGCCAAAGGAATCAGCCAAGACCTGAAATTCTATATGCCTTGGATTGGGAAGATATTTTTCCATATAGACGTCACATATACCAAATGTATTCCCGGCTATTGTCTGGGTAACATCCAGGGCCTCGGCAAGCCCTTTCTCTGTTTGAACAACAGTCATCCCAATGCCGCCGCCTCCGCCTGACGGTTTGATAATCACAGGATACCCTATCTTTGATGCTGCTTCTACGGCATGGTTTAGGTCAGTTACACATTCTTCCATACCCGGCACTAATGGCACCCCTGCCTTTGCCAGTGCATTTCGTGCAGCAATCTTATCACCCATAAGCGCCAACACCCTGCCTGAGGGGCCTATAAACTTAATGCCATTTGATTCAGCGGCAGAAGCAAAATCAGGATTTTCTGCAATAAAGCCATATCCAGGATGTATGGCATCAGCCCCGCTTTCCAACGTTGTCCTGATTATTATTTCTATGTTAAGGTAACTTTCCTTTGCCCGTGCAGGACCGATAGGATATGCCTCATCTGCATACTTTACAAAAAGGGCATCTTTATCTGCCTCGGAATAGATTGCAACGCTTGGGATTCCAAGCTCGCGGCAGGCTCGCATTATGCGGACAGCAATTTCACCTCGGTTTGCTATAAGTATTTTTTTAAGCATATCGGGCTACTACCATAAGGATGTCATCAGCATTGACAGTTTGATTTTCCTTTACACATATCTCTTTTACAACACCACAATGAGGCGCAGTATAATTACGCATCATCTTCATTGATTCAATAACGATCAGTTCATCATCCTGCCTGATCTTATCGCCAACCTTTACTTTTATGGAAACAACCAAACCGGCTATGCCTGAAATCATGGCACCATCCGGAATTTCCCTCGGCCCTGTACTTTTTTGGATTGACGGGTTTACATCCTTGCCAGCTCCTGCGCTATCCGTGGAAAACACCGGGGACACCTTGACATTGAATTCTTCTCCATCCACCTCCACACAAAATTCTGTAGGAATCATATCTACATTAACCGCAGAAGGTTTCGGTTTTGCCAGAGGCTTGCTGGTTTCTGTTGTATTCTTTGTAAGCTCCTCTCTCTTATATCCTGGTATGAGTATTGTCAGCAAAAGGTCGCCATCATCAAGATCAGGGCCCAGTTCCCTACGGAAGTCCTCTATAGGTTTTAAGTAATCTTGAGGCACCCACCCCCTGAATTCATTCGTTCGTGGTAACTGGTTGATCCTTTCCTTTATCTTTTTATCAACAGGGGCATTAAGCTTCCCATATAATTCCAGACAATACTTTATTACTTCATCAGTAACACGTTCATAACGTTTGCCTGATACAACGTTTTCCATGGCCTGAACACCCACAATCTGTGAAAAGGGGGTGGCCATAACAGGATAACCCAATTCCTTGCGCACCTGCATGATCTCTTTCAGGATAGCATCCATTCTGTCCTCCATCCCCACCTCCTTAAGTTGTCGTCTTAAGTTTGAGATCATACCACCCGGTACCTGGTGTTCAAAATGATAAAGGTCATATTCTACAGGGCTTCCGGTTGGCAGATTCTCTTCCTTTGCAATACGTCTGAAGTGATCCGAAACTTTAGCAAGGGCATCTTCATTAATGTCGGTTTCAAAACCAAGATAGCGTATATTTTTCAGCATTGTTTCTGCTGCCGGCAGAGAGCTTCCGTTTGCCATAGGGGAAACAGCAGTATGAATGGTAGTAACCCCTTCCTTTATGGCCTCAAGGTAACACTGCGTGGCCATGCCGGAATTACAATGGGCATGGAATTCAAGGGGAATTCCGGCGCAATTGGCCATAACCGTTTTAAAAAGGTCCCGTGCAAGCTCGGGCGTGATCACGCCTGAAGCATCCTCGATCATGATGCGGTCAACATAATCCTTTGTTTCAGCAATAAGCCTTGTCTTTCTTGCCCAGTGTTCTAATGTATGCACAGGGCTTCTCGTGTACATAAGTGAAGTCACAACCTCTGCACTCAACCCCTTGGCGATCTTTGCAAAATAGACAAACCTTTCCAGGTCATTCTGATAGTCGCAGATCCAGAAACTCCGCATTCCGCATGCCACAGAATGTTTAATCCACAGGGCAATAACCTCACGCGGAGTGCTCAGGTCAAAGGATGAGAGGCTCCCTATCTGGTATGACCCGCGGATAGGCGTATTCTTTAAAAATCCGGAAAGCGATCTTACCCTTTCCCAGGGATTTTCTTTCAGGTTCCGCACAGCCACCTTAAAGGCCTGTGAACCGACTGTAGCAATATTTCTGTATCCGACCTGATCCATTGTCTCTGCAATGGGTATGATCATGTCGGTCCTCATCATGTTTCCCCACAGACTCTGCTGTGCGTCACGTATGGTCTGATCCACAAAATATATCTTGTCACTCATGAAAGAATCGCCTTTTTTCTGTTTATTAAAGTAATTCACTCGCTTCAAATTAGATCGCTTGATCGATCGAAAATGATCTTAAATAAAACATAGCCTGGTGTCAATAAAAATAAAAATACCGAGAAACTTTTGATTAATGTCCATCCAGAAAAAGATAATTCTGGATGGGACTTTCGGTTCTCAGAGATCAGCGTTCGGCCAAATCAATGTTTTTTTACTTTAGGCTTTAAGCTTATAGCTGAAAGCTGATTGCTGATAGCCTTGTCACTAATTAAATATCCTTCAGAAGGATGTTTGCATCGGATCTGTGAGTGAAGGCATTGAGTTCAGCGTAATATTTTTTTATTTTTTGCATCTCATCAGAATCAAGGTAGGTTATATCGTCATTTCCCAGCTTCTCAAGGGCGTTTACAACAAAATGGATGGTGAGCATGCCAGCGTCTTTTGCAGGTTGATAGTATGTTATTTTTTCATCCTCTCCCTGGGTTTCCGAAAGGACATGACATTTCACAAGATCGGAAAGCAGTTTATTGGTGAGTCTCACAGGGAGTTCAAGGGCTTCTGATATTTGTTTTCCGGACAATGGTTGCTCACCCTTGACAAAATTTTTTATACACATATTGGCAATTCGTAGTGCAAGTATCTTTTTAAGAGATGCACTTACGGTCTCAGACAAAGGTTCCATTTCATAGGTGTCAACATTCTGGTGAGCAAAGGCTATCTCTGCACCAAAAAGCACGATCAGCCAGCTTATCTGAAGCCAGATCATAAACAGGGGGATAATTGCAAAGCTGCCATATATTGCTCCATATTTTGCAGCCCCTATCTGCAGGGTAATATAAACGACCTGCCAGAGAACAAACATAGTGCCCGCAGCAACGCCTCCAAGAATCCCCGATTTATATCTTACCCTGGTATTGGGCATATAAATATAAACAAAGGCCAGAAGGAGCCAGATCACAAAAAAAGGAAGTATTTTAAGGGAAAATATGATCAGGGAGCTTACCGGCCCAAGTAAAGTAATCTTCTCCGTTATGATGGTGATCTGTGTCTTGATAAAAACTGTAATACTGCTGCTGAGGATAAAAAGGATGGGTGCAATAAACAGGACCGACAGGTAATCGCTGAGTTTTCTGCTGAAGCTCCTTGAGTGGGGAGACCCCCATATGTCATTAAACGATTCTTCTATGTTTTGCAGGAGATTGAACACAGTATAAACAAGTAAAACAATGCCAATCCCGGCAATTATACCCCCGCTGGCCTGCTCAAGCATCTTGTCTGCAAAACCGATAATATAATTTAAGACCTCTTCCTGTCCCTTCATGTTTTCAAGGATTTCTCGCTCAAGCACCTTCTGCATACCGAAACCTTTAGATATTCCAAATGCAAGGGCTACTACAGGAACAATTGACATTAGTGAATAAAAGGTAAGTGCCTTTGCCCTCAGTGCGCATTTATCTTCATTAAAACCCTTAAAGGCGAGAAGGATGATCCTGAGCTGTTTAATTAATATAGATTTAGAGGGAGGCAGATCCTTTAGTCGCAAACTCCAGACATCCTTTTTTAAAAAACGGACTATTTCTGTGATTGACAATGGTATTCTCCAGTTTATTTTAGCAATCTCTCTTCAATATATTGAAGTGCATTTGAAAACCTTGAAAAAGAAAACATGAGCCCAATTAGTACACCAACACAGTTTGCCACAATATCATAGAAACTCATGTTACGGTAGCCCGTCTGCTTCTGAATGATCTCAAGGAAAATACCCATGAATATCAAGCCCGATCCTATCATAAATAATTTTCTCCCCCTGAAACATAAGCCAAACCAGGTCATTGAAACTGCATAGGCAATTGCATGCATAAGCTTATCCGAAACAGAGAAAGGGGTAATCTTTTCAGGGAAAGGTATTAGAGAAAGAACTATTATAATAACTATAATAAGATAGGCTATTGAACGCCAGATATTTTTATATCTTAACCCTACTTGATCTGAAATTGTTTCAGATGGATTCATATCCTGTTTCATTTTGTATATACTCATGTTATAGGTTTACGATGAATAGTTACCTACTACCCATATAGAGATCATTTTTGAATGAACACTAATTAATTTGCGACTTCTGCATCTTGCCCCATGTATCCTTGAGGTTAACAGTCCTGTTGAAAATCGGTGTTTCATGCGTAGAATCCTTTTCATCAATACAGAAATAACCAAGCCTTTCAAACTGATAACCTGTGTTCTTTTGGGCGTTTTTAAGGCATGGTTCAAGCCTGCATGAAGTCAGTTCCTCAAGACTCTTAGGGTTTAAGAATTTTGTAAAATCGCCGCCTTCTCCTCCATCCATTGGATCTTCCTTTGTAAAGAGGAGATCATATAGTCTTACCTTTGCGTGAACTGCATGAGCAGCAGAAACCCAGTGAAGTGTTGCTTTTACCTTTCTTCCGTCCGGGGCGTCTCCTCCCTTTGTTGCAGGGTCATACGCGCAGTGGAGTTCAATGATCTCACCCGTGTCAGGGTCTTTAACCACACCGGTACAGGTGATAAAATATGCGTAACGCAGTCTTACCTCGCGGCCGGGCGCCAGGCGGTAGTATTTCTTTGGAGGATCTTCCATGAAATCATCTTTTTCTATAAAGAGTACCTTTGAAAAAGGAATCTTCCTTGTTCCCATGGAAGGATCTTCCGGGTTATTGACTGCATCAAGCTCTTCAACTAAGGCTTCAGGGTAATTATCTATTATCACCTTTAAAGGGCGCAAAACGCCCATTACCCTTGGGGCCTTTTTATTCAGTTCCTCTCTAATGCAATGTTCAAGCAGGGCGATATCGATCATACTCTCTCTTTTTGCAACACCTACCCGCTCAATAAAATTCCTGATTGATTCAGGGGTGTAACCCCTTCTTCTCAACCCCGAAAGAGTAGGCATCCTCGGGTCATCCCAACCACTCACATAACCTTCATTTACCAGTTTTAAAAGCCATCGTTTACTTAATACTGTATAGCTCAGGTTCAGTCTGGCATATTCTACCTGTCTCGGATGGTATATGGATAGATTATCAAGAAACCAGTCATAAAGAGGCCTGTGGTCTTCATAATTAATATCGCATATGGAATGGGTAATCCCCTCTATAGAGTCGCACTGGCCGTGTGTCCAGTCATACATGGGGTATATGCACCATTTGTCTCCGGTACGGTGATGAGTCGAATGAAGTATCCTGTACATTACAGGGTCACGCAAATTGATATTACCGGAGGCCATGTCTATTTTTGCGCGAAGAACGCATTCGCCTTCCTTGAATTCACCATCACGCATACGGGTAAAAAGGTCAAGGTTTTCTTCAACCGGGCGGTCTCTGTAGGGGCTGTTCTTGCCTGGTTCGGTGAGTGTCCCTCTGTGTTCGCGGATCTCATCAGGGGAAAGATTATCAACATATGCCTTCCCATACTTTATGAGTTTTATTGCCCATTCATAGAGCTGTTCAAAGTAATCTGATGCGTAAAAAAGCCTGTCACCCCAGTCAAAACCAAGCCATCGTATGTCTTCCATCTGGCTGTCAACATACCTCTCCTCTTCTTTTACAGGGTTTGTGTCATCGAACCTTAGGTTATATTTGCCGTGAAACTCCTCTGCCAGGCCATAACTGATACATATGCCCTTTGCGTGCCCTATATGCAGAAACCCGTTAGGTTCAGGCGGAAACCGCGTGTGAACGCGTCCTTCGAATCTGCCGCTTTCAGTATCTTCTTTTATAATCTCTCTAATAAAATTAGTTGGGGTTTTTACTGTTTCTTCAGACATATTATACTCCTGATCATCAATTTTATTTTCAATCATGACACAATCGCCTATTTCAAATCAAGCGTCAACTTACACTTGACCCAATAAAAAGGAATCATTATAAAATATTGACCTGTTTATATATAAATGACAATAATCGCTGCTGGTAACTTTTTTATCAATCAAGGAGGCATAAATGGCCTTAAGGGACCTGTTGGCCGAGGCACAGGGAAGATCGGAATTTGTCATTGCGGTGGTAGCGGATGTGCGTGGTTTTTCTACCTTCAGCAAGCGCCATGAATCTAATGATATAGGCATGTTTATAAAAAGATTTTACATGAGGTTGATGGATGACTACTTCAAAGAGGCAGGGTTTTTCAAGACAAAGGGTGACGGACTCCTGATGACATTTCCATATTCGGAGTTAAATCTCAGAGAAATGGCAAATTATGTGATCAGTAATTGCCTTCAATGCCTTGTTGAATTTCCTGAAATATGCGCCGGCGACCCCATGATTAATTTCAAGACACCGGAAAATATCGGTTTCGGCATTGCAAGGGGCACAGCCTGCTGCCTTTATGCGGGTAACGAGATAATAGATTACTCAGGACACCTTCTTAACCTCGCTTCCCGCCTTATGGATATAGCAAGGCCCAGCGGGATTGTAATAGACAGTAATTTCATGCATGAAATAATACCCGAAGATTTGAGGCATTCCTTTAAAAAGGCAGATGTTTTCATCCGCAGCATCTCAGAGGAGAAACCCTCTGGTATTTTTTATCTGGAGGATTATGTAAGGATACCCGAGGCATTTTTAACGCCAATGACTGAAGAAAACTGGCACACCCTGTATAAGACACTAAAGGTACAGGAATTAAGCAGGTTCGGGAATTTCAGTATTCATCTCCCTGTTGAACCAAAGACCGGGACTGAGATCAAGGTGGTAATGATCTACCCCAAAATGGTAAAAAGAAGAGCGGTAAAGGGGTATCGTACACATCGGGTTTTTAAAGATTTTGTATATCACAATGAAGCGCATGATCCAAAAATCACCCTTGATTTAAAAGATGCCTGTATTTATCTGGAAAAGATCGGGCTGCGAAAAGCAACACCTGTGCAGTTTAAGATCCAGTATATTCCTGCAAGGCCTGTTCACTGAAATAGCCGGTCCGATTATGACGGCCTGCTGTACCCAGTCATCTTTTTTAAGAGGTCCCCAACCATGCTTTCTGTAAAAGGTTTTTTCATTATATCATTTATACCCGCCTTGTAGGCTGACTCATAATCCTTGCTTTCATCCTGGGTTGTGACCATTACTATGGGCATCTGCTCTTTGCTAAAGGTTTTTCTTATCTCTATTGTAAGATCAATACCTGATATATCAGGCATATTGAGGTCTGTAAGGATGATATCCGGCTTTTCTTTTTTTACCAGTTCAATGGCCCTTGCAGGAAATTCAAAAAGGAGCAAATCGCATCCAAGGTTATGTAATACGGTTCTGTAGATGTTGAGGATCATCCTTGAATCATCAACGGCAAACACCTTAAGCTTACCTTTTATCTTCTTTTCTCTTTCAGGTGCGATTTTTTCTGCCAGATCATCATAGCCTGAATCTTTGAGAAGCTTATAAAAACCTGCCTTGACATCAGGATGGGCCTTTTTCATGAGATACTTTATTGCAGGATTTTTAAAGGTATCATCATTAATAAGATCCGTGAAAATATCCTCACATTGCGCATCTATTATGGACGTAATAATCTTCAGGGCATTCTCATCTCCTGATTTGATCATGTTTTTGATGCCGCCGGAGAGCACCGTATTATAATTACGTTCTATGGCTTTCGCCGCAGCTGATCTCACATTGTCAACAGGATCTTCCAAACCTGATGCAAGTCTAAAGGCCCCTTTATCTAGCGGAAGCCTCCCCAGCGCCTCATATGCGGCAAAACGGATGTTTGGATCTTCTGGTTGGTTAAACAATAGCCGCCTGATGGGAGAGATAGCAGCGCTGTCGCCAAGGTCGCCAAGCACATTCAGCGAATGTATCACAATATCCTTATCCTTCTCGTCAAGATTTTTTATCATATACCTGACACTCATGGAGCCTATCTCAACAAGCTTTTTCTTTGCGGCAGTTCTTAAATGAACAAACTCCGAACTCAGAATATCATTCAATCTTTCATATGCCTCGTTGATCTGAAGTTTTGAGATTGTATCAAGAATTAAGAGGTCCAGATCCGTTTCACCTCCAAGCCTGTCGTATAATTTATTTACAGCTAAGGCGTTTCCAATTTGCCCAAGCGCCCTTATCGCTGAAATAACAATAGTTCTCGAGTTGGAGTAAAGATATTCGCTTATTGATTCAACAGCTAAGGGATCTCCAATCAGGCCCAGCGAGTTGATAATAGATCCGATTATTCCCAGATTTGTTTCTGTCTTAAGCATATCAAGAAGGACTGAAACCGACTTGTTAAACTGAATTTCACCAGCCGCTTCAATCAATATCAATCTGGTCTTCGGTTCAATCCTGCCGGTGAGCAATTCCAGAAGTACATCCGGGCTGTCAAGGATTTTTAATATCATTGCCTCTTTGATCTGTGGAAATGTATCCAAAAGGATCAGATTATTGGCAATTACACCGGCAAGCAGGGGTATTGAAAACTCATCATCTGCCTTGCTGACCTCTAAAAGGGCTTTTTTTTGGGTCTCCTGTCCAACACCATCAAGCTCAGCCAAAACAAGTCGCGCTTTAATCATATCCTTATGTTTTATATCGAACCGGATCTCATCAAGCAGATGTTGTTCGTTAATTTTGCCCATAAAAATTCCCTTTTACCCTTGTGAAAACCCATGGCAGTGAATAGTTCATATGCTTTTCTTTATTAATATGAGAGGTCATAGGCAAATTCATTACTCGGAGATTTTTTTCACAGACTCAATAACTTCTGTCATTACTCTATTTATGTCACGGTCATCAAGACCAATATATTCCATGGCCCTTTCCTCCATTATATAAAAAGTGCTGTCAATTCCAAGGCCCAAACCCGTCATCATCGCTATTACATCCGCAACATGAATTATATATGCGAGTAAATTTTCATGGAATCTCGCGGGATTATGGTGATATTTTATGGCGGTTGTCAATGATTTAGGTATGTTCCAGACCGCGCATACCTCAAAGGCTGCCTCCGGATGGTCAAGTTCAAGTATGGATTTTTCAGCATCCAGAAAGGTGGCTCCCTCATTGCTCATAAAATTCTCGATCAACTGCCACCGCTCGGCTATATATTTATCAAGAATCAGCTTGCCTGCATCGTGTATCAATCCTGAAGTAAAGGCATCATTGGCCAGGCCCGGCTGTTTCATCTCGGCTATCATCTTTGCCCCAAATGCCACTGCAAGTGAATGCTTCCACAATGCGCCTGCATCAAGGCCGTATCCCTCAAGACTTTTTGAAAGAAGCCCTGCAGCTCCGCTCATAGTTATCAATTCCCCAAGGGTCTTTTGCCCCAGCACTACCGAGGCATGTTGTATGGATGACACCCTTCCACCCATTCCGTAATAGGGAGAATTGGCCAGTTTAAGCACCTTTGTGGCTATTGCCTGGTCTGTTTCAAATAATTTAGCAAGAGATTTAAAATCAGAGTGGGGGTCGGCCATGATCTCCCTGGCCTTTATAACAGTCTGAGGCATTGGAGGAAGATCTTTTACACTCCTTAATATCTTCTTCTTAAGAGCCTCCCCGGTTAGAAACTCCTGCTGGCTGACATCTGTTTTCGCCCCCTTTGAGTCAATAGGGCTGCTTAAGTCCAGTTCAATGATACCTTTGCACTTCGGGCATGGGAAGGCTATCTTCTGTCCCTTAGGCAGTCTTTCATCCGGTATATTAAACTGCGCCTTGCATGATTGACAATCAACCTTCATATTTTTCTCCGAATTTGCTCATCCATAATTCTTTAAAAGAGTCAGAATAAAAATATCACTATTTAAGTAGCATGAATTGTGCCAAAACCAAAACACAGAATAACAAGTCAATATTATTATATTTTGCTCTTA
>CAZSZQ010000031.1:0-26765 GCA_964610475.1 uncultured Desulfatiglans sp. | reverse complement strand
CCCGCTATGCCTGCTACCTGATTGTTCAAAATGCAGACCCATCCAAACCTGTTATCGCCAATGGTCAGACATATTTCGCCATTCAGACACGCCGCCAGGAACTAGCTGATAATGTAAAATTTCAGCAGCTCAAAGAAGATGAAAAGCGTCTCTTTCTTCGTAATGAAATGAAGGAGCACAATAAAAAACTGGTAGAGGCTGCGCAACATGCTGGTGTTGAAAGCAATCTTGATTTTGCCATATTCCAGAATCATGGGTACCAGGGGCTTTATGGTGGCCTGGATGCCAAGGGGATTCATACCCGCAAAGGGTTGAAAAAGAGCCAGCATATTCTTGATAACATGGGCAGCACAGAACTCGCAGCAAATCTGTTCCGCGCAACACAAACCGAAGAAAAATTGAACAGAGAAAATATCAAGGGTAAAACCAGAGCAAATCAAACCCATTTTGAAGTCGGTAAAAAGGTGCGGCAGACAATTAAAGAACTTGGTGGGACTATGCCTGAAGATTTGCCTGTTCCGAATGAGGATTTGAAGAAATTGGAACAGCGAGTGAATTCGAGTGATAAGAAATTGATTAAAGGCAGGTAACCTTATAGGTAAATGGATAGATACAAATGTCTTTCAAAGATCAATATTTAATGCATGGTGACAATATATCGTTGTAGGTAATTTTTTAAAAGTATGAATAAAACAATAGAAAACATAAGTTATTTGACAGTTTGATGGAATAATATGACACAAAAAGAAATTAAATTAATTAAAAAGATACCTTTAAATTGGAATGCATGTGTTTTATCAAAAATAGGCATTTTTAAAAATGGTATAAATAAAGAAAAAAATTCTTTTGGATTTGGAGTCCCATTTGTCAACTTGATGGATGTTTTTGGCAAAAGCAGGGTAATAAATAATTCGTTTTCATTGGTTGACGCCAATGAAAACGAAATCCAAACATATGATTTAAGAAAGGGTGATATTCTCTTTGTCAGATCTTCTGTTAAACCTGAAGGAGTTGGGCAAATATGTGTTGTCACTGAATCAATAATAAAAACAGTTTATTCCGGTTTTCTTATTCGTTTTAGGCCAGATTTAACCAAAATTAATTGGCAGTATGCAATACATTGCTTTAATGAATCTCGCTTTCGTAGAAGGTTAATTGTACATTCCACTGTTGCAGCAAATACAAACATTAATCAAGAATCATTAAAACAACTTGCAGTCCTTCTGCCCCCACTTCCTGAGCAAAAAGCTATTGCCGAGTTGCTGTACTATTGGGATGAGATCATAGAGAAAATCGAACGATTAATTCAAGCTAAAGTAAGACAGAAGCAAGGTAGACTTCAATCGTTGGTGGGTAGTAACAAAGCAAATTCAACAATTGGTTCATTTGTGAAACCAGCTATCAGGAAAGCAGACAAACCCACTGATTCGTATTTAGCTTTAGGTATAAGGAGTCATTTTAAAGGAACCTTTCAAAGAGTTATTGAAGACCCCAAAACTGTAAATATGGATACACTGTATAGGGTAAAAGAAAACGACTTAATCGTAAATATTACTTTTGCGTGGGAAGGTGCCATTGCCCTTGTAAAAAAGGAGGATGAAAAATGCTTTGTCTCACACCGCTTCCCGACATTCGAAATTCAGAGAACGAAAGCAGAACCCAGCTTCATTCGCCAACTCATTATATCGCGCCGTATGAAATACGATCTTTCCAACATCTCACCGGGTGGGGCAGGAAGAAACAGAGTACTTAATAAAAAAGATTTTCTAAAAATGCCTATATGGCTTCCAGATCTTAAAACACAAAAAAATATTGGTGAGTATCTTGGAGCACTTGATAGAGAAATTAATCTACTTAAACAGCTCCTTGAAAAATATAATCGTCAGAAACGTGGGTTAATGCAAAAACTGCTAACCGGTGAATGGCGGCTAAAGCCGGAATTCGTGAATCAATATTGTTGAGGGTTATTGATAACCACTAAGGTGGAAATATGGGTGAACAAAAAGTCATAGAAGTTACTCGCTACATAAAAAAGGAAGTGGAACGCGAATTATGGGCACGGGCAGCTGGACGATGCCAGTTTAATGGATGCAACCGCTTACTATATAAATCTCCTATTACACAAGTAACAGTGAATATTTCAGAAAGGGCACACATCTATTCTTTTTCGGAAGACGGACCTCGTGGAAGGGGCCCCTTTAAGAAATATCCGCAGAGGCTGAATGATATTAATAACCTCATGTTAATGTGTCATGACTGCCATAAAACAATCGATCAAGATAATAGTGGTGTCAAGTATTCAGCCTCATTGCTCCAGAAATGGAAAAAGGATCATGAGTACAGAGTGTTAATAGTCACAGGTATTGCTTCTAACAAAAAATCTCATGTGGTTTTTTATGGCAGCAATATTGGTGAACAAAGATCCCCTCTACAACAAGAAGATGCCATGGAAACGATGTTTCCTGAACGATATCCTGTTTCGGAATATCCAGTGTGCCTTTCTATGACATGTTCCCATGAAGATAGGAGTGCTGGTTTCTGGAAAACCGAATCTGAACATCTACAACGAGTTTTTGATTTGAAAATATTACCTTTGATTGAAAATGATCCGACAAAACACTTTTCCTTATTCGCATTAGCTCCTATCCCTTTATTAATTCAACTGGGGTCAATGTTTACTGATAAAATCTCAGTTGATACTTATCAGCCAATAAGAGAACCCAAAGGATGGCATTGGCAGCAATTTCCAGAAGGATTTGAGTTTATTATAAAAAGACCTGAAAACCTGAATGGTCAGCCGGTTCTTGCTATCGCGTTAAGTGATTACCTTCATCATGATCGGATAAAAAAAGTACTAGGTGATAATACTTCTATATGGGAGTTAACTGTCCCAAGTGAATATATTGGTAATGACAATATAAGAAATAAAGCTCAACTTTCCATGATGCGTACATACATTCAAAAGCTTATGGTTCAAATTAAAGCTTCGCATGGTTCTATGATCCCACTCTCTGTTTTTCCAATAATGGCTGTTTCCTGTTCTATCGAAATGGGTAGAGCACGAATGCCGAAAGCGGATATGCCATGGATCATTTACGACCAGAATAATAAAGAAAACGGCTTCATAAAGGCAATAACAATAGGAGGTTAGCAATGATTACCAACGAACAAAAAAGAATAATTATTAACAACATGATTGAATTACTGGAGCTTCCTGATTCGGCGTATGAAAAAGCTAAAAAAAGATATGATGATTTAGGTGAATGGTTTGATAGTAAAGAATCAAAAGTGGCTGGTTGTAAACCACATATTTTCCCTCAGGGATCTTTCCGACTGGGTACTGCAATACGCCCAATTGATGAAAGTGAGGAATATGATCTTGACCTTGCATGCAAACTTAGGGAAGGAATTAGTAAAGAAAGCTACACGCAAGAGGAACTTAAAAACCTTGTTGGTACAGAACTTGAGGCTTATAGACAAGAACGTGGCATTAAAAACAAACTTGAGTCTAAACATCGATGCTGGCGTCTTGAATACCAGGATGACTTAAGTTTTCATATGGACATTGTTCCATGTATCCCTGCTGATGACAAACGCCGAATCGCTATTTTTGCATCAATTCAAAAAACTGGTTTGGATAAAATACTTGCTAATTCAGTTTCCCAGACGACTATCTCAATAACTGATGATAGACATGAAGGATATAATTTTATTTGTGATGATTGGAATATAAGTAATCCAGAAGGCTATGCAGGATGGTTTGAATATAGAATGAATCCTCAGCGTACTATAGCATTTTTGGCAAAAGCACAGGTTGATGATATTCCATTGTTTAAGAAAAAGACACCATTACAACGGGTAATTCAACTTCTAAAGAGACACCGGGATAATTGGAGCAAAGATAATCCTGATTGCAAACCTATTTCAATCATTATTACTACATTAGCAGCAAGAGCTTATAATGGTGAGACTGATATTGTTGAAGCTCTCGGGAATATGCTGGGGAAAATGGGTGGATTTATAAATCCAAATAAACCAAGAGTTCCTAATCCTGTTGACCCTGATGAGGATTTTGCAGATCGTTGGTACAGGCCTGATTGTTTGCACCTGAAGCTTGAAGAAAATTTTAGTAATTGGCTTCTGCAAGTAAATAAAGATTTTAAACATCTTACATCCTCCAACGACACAGAATTTATCCGTGAAATGGCTGAAGACAAACTATCATTACGAGTGAATGAAGATAAATTAAAAAAACAATTGGGCGTAACTGCGGCTACAGTAAATATTGTAACACCTAAAAGCCATAATATAGACAAGCAAAGTGTCGCTAAACCATGGAAAAAATAAGTAAATGAGAAATTATTTTCTTAATAGCCTTGATAAATTTCTTGATGAATACCCAGGAATGTCAACAGTGCCATATTCTGGTTCGGGAATATACTTAAAAGGGAAATTTAAATTTCAAGCTTCTGTATCTGGAGGTGAAAAAATCGTTGATAGTTATAAGCTGGATATTATTGTACCAGAGAGATTTCCTCAGGTTCTTCCAAAAGTTGAAGAAATAGATTGGAAGATACCAAGAAATGGTGAATATCATGTGAATCCGGATGGGACACTTTGTCTTGGATCGCCACTCAGGGTATTAGATAAGATAAATCAAATTATTAGTTTATGTGGTTTTTCTAGCAAATGTCTTGTGCCTTTTCTATATGCTGTTTCTTATAAATTGAAACATGGTGGGAATTTCATACTCGGCGATTTAGCACATGGAACTCCAGGTGTTATTGAAGACTATTTGAATATATTTGGCTTAAAAGAAAAATCAAAGGTTGAGTATGCAGTAGAATTATTAGGTATTAAAAAAAGAATCGCTAACAAAAGGCTCTGTCCCTGTGATTGTGAAAGAAGATTAGGGGTGTGTCCTTTTCACCATAAATTAAATAGATTTCGTAAAATGGCACCCGCATCATGGTTTAAAGCTAATGCTATGGGTCTGTCATAATTTGAAGTGTTAAAATAAGAGTTCAGAATGAATAGTTTTCAAATAAATGAGAAACTTCTTTCCCAAATTCCTGCGTTGCAGTTGCTTATTAGCCTGGGGTTTGATTATATGACGCCAACGGAAGCGCTACTTGAAAGACAAAACAGGCTATCTAATGTTCTCCTGGAAAATATACTTCGAAATCAGATCAAGGAGATAAACCGGATCAGGCATAAGGGAGGTGAATACCTCTTTAGTGAAGAAAATGTCCAGTCAGCCATTCAAAAGCTTAAAAATATAAAATATGATGGTCTGCTAAAAACCAATGAGACGGTTTATGATCTGATTACCCTTGGAACTGCAATGGAGCAGACCATTGAAGGTGGCTCAAAAAGTTTTACACTTAACTATATTGAGTGGCGCAATCCATCACGTAACAAATTTCATGTAACTGTAGAATACATTGTTGAGAAATCACGAAGTACAGAAACAGTTCGTCCTGATATTGTACTTTTTGTTAATGGCATCCCCTTTTGCGTTATTGAATGCAAGGCCCCTAATATTGAGGTTGAGCAGGCTGTTTCACAGTCTATCAGGAACCAGAATGATGAGCACATTTCCAAACTTTTTATTTACAGTCAGATGGTTCTGGCGTGCAACAAAAACAGTGCCATGTATGCAACAGCCGGAACAGCAGCAAAATTCTGGACTGTATGGAAAGAACCATGCCTTGAAGAGGATAATACCGGAAGCTCAGAACATAAAAAGCTTGAAGCACTGGTTCGGGATTCTCTTAAATATGAAATAAACCCGAATGATTTTTCTTTATCGTCTGAGACTTCATCAGGTGAAAAATCGCGTATTGTTACAGAGCAGGACAAGTCTCTCTATTCTTTATGCAGGCCGGAAAGGCTTCTGGAACTTGCATGGAAGTTTACCCTTTTTGATGGCGGAATTAAAAAGATTGCACGATATCAGCAGTATTTTGTAGTTAAATCCACCCTTAACAGGATTAAACAGTTTAATAGTAAAGGTTCACGAAAAGGCGGTGTTATATGGCATACGCAGGGTTCAGGAAAATCCCTCACCATGGTCATGCTTGCCCGAAGTCTTGCCCTTGGCACAGAAATCCTTGCCCCCCGAATAGTATTGGTTACTGACCGCGAAGATCTTGATAGACAGCTTGGGAACACCTTTGCTGCATGCGGGCTTGAGGCCATACGCGCAACATCGGGGCGCAACCTGCTGGAACTTATTTCTGAAAAAAAGTCTGGGATAATTACAACCTTGATTCATAAGTTTGACAAGGCCTATTCATATAAAAAATATCAGGATGAATCCAAGGATATCTTTATTCTTGTTGATGAAGGGCACAGGACACAGTTCGGTTCATTTTCCGCTCGTATGCGACAGATGTTCCCAAATGCATGTTATCTCGGGTTTACCGGCACCCCCTTACTGAAAAAAGAGAAAAACAATTTTGCCAGATTTGGCAAACTGCTGGAACCACATTACTCTATATCTCAGGCGGTAGAAGACAGGTCTGTTGTCCCACTCCTTTATGAAGGTCGTCATGTAGAGATGACCCAGAATAAAGAGGCAGTAGACCTTTGGTTTGAGCGGCATACTTTAGGTTTAAGCAAAGCGCAGCAGGCGGATTTAAAACGAAAATATGCCCGTGCTGAAATGCTTAACAAGGCTGAGCAGGTAATTTATATGAGGGCATTTGACATCAGTGAACATTTCAGGTCCAACTGGCAGGGTACAGGGTTTAAGGCCCAGCTTGTTGCGCCGAATAAGGAATCTGCAATTAAGTATAATAATTTTTTAAATGAAATAGGTTTTGTGAGTTCCGAGGTTGTTATATCACCTCCTGATATGCGTGAAGGATATGAAGAAACCGATGAGGAATCATCGGATATTGTGGTTAAATTTTGGCAGAAAATGATGAAGAGGTATGGTAGCGAAGAAGAATACACAAAGCAACTTATCAACCAGTTTAAATTCGGGAATGATCCTGAAATCCTCATTGTGGTTGATAAGCTTTTAACCGGGTTCGATGCGCCTAAGAATACTGTGCTTTACCTTTGCAGGGTGCTCAGGGAGCATACCCTGCTTCAGGCCATTGCCAGGGTAAATAGGCTGCATGAAGGTAAAGAGTATGGGTACATAATAGACTATGCAAGTGTGCTTGGCGAACTGGATACAGCATTAACCATGTACAGCGCCTTTGAAGGTTTTGATGAAGCTGATCTGGTCGGGACTATTACCTCGATCAATAACGAGATCAATAAACTTCCGGAACGATATTCCGATTTATGGGAGCTGTTCAAGACTGTAAAACATTCTTATGATGAAGAGGCATATGAGGTCTTGCTCGCAGATGATGATCTACGGGCGGAGTTTTATTCCCGGCTGACCCAATACAGTAAAAGTCTTGCAATCGCCCTTTCTTCTGAAACCTTTTTGACAGAGACTGACGAAAAGACATTATCCACATACAAAGCGGACCTTAGGAAATTCCACTCCCTTAAAAAATCCGTGAAGCTGCGGTATGCCGAGGCTGTTGATTACAAGGAGTATGAACCTAAAATAAAAAAATTGCTTGATACACATATCCAGGCAAACGAGGTAATCCGGCTTAATGAGCCTGTGAACATCTTTGATGATGAAACCTTTAATCAGGTTAAGGAGGAGCAGGGGGTATACCTGACAAAACAGAGCACAGCCTCCAGGGCTGATATGATAGCCCATGCGACTAAAAAGGTCATTACTGAAAAGATGGGTGAAGACCCTGCCTTTTATGAGAAATTTTCAAAATTGATACAACAGGCGATTGAGGATTTCAGGGCAAAAAGGATATCAGACCTGGAATACCTTAATATGGCTGTTGATATCCGAAATAAGGTCGTTGGTAAGGTACATGATGATGTCCCTGATACCATTAAAGAAAATGAAGATGCCATGGCCTATTATGGTGTAATAAAAACATTTATTGAAGGCTATGGTTTAAGCTCAAGTGATGTTGAATCTGTCACCGCTGATACAGCCATTGCAGTTTACAATATCTTTGAAAAACATAAAAAGATCAATTTTTGGAATGATGACGATGCTCAGAATCAGGCAGGTAATGATATAGATGATTACTTTTATGATGTGCTCAAAAAAGAAAAGGGTATTGAATTAACACCGGCTCAGATGGATGAAATATTAGAAAAGGTAATGATGGTTGCTGAAAGCCGGAGCTTTAAATGAGAGCGGCTACAACCTTTAATGGAAACCATACGATAACCTATGGGAGCAAAAAGATTGATTACAGCCTTTTTTCCGGTAATAGAAAAACTATGGAAATCGCAGTCCACCCTGACCGCTCTGTTATCGTAAAGGCACCAAAAAATTCTGATATCTTATTGATTGAAAATAAATTGCAAAAAAGAGCCAGATGGATTCTCAGGCAGCTTAATTATTTCAGGCAATTTGATCCTAGAACCCCAGCCAGATGCTATGTAAACGGGGAATCTCACCTTTATCTTGGAAAACATTACCGGTTAAAATTGATTAAGGACTCAATCAGTTCAGTCAAACTTTCAAGAGGTTTTTTTCACATTCATTGTGCTGATCCTCGAATGCCGCAGTCAGTTAAGAAGTTGTTAGATTCCTGGTACCTGGAAAGGGCCAAAGTACAATTCAGGGAAAGCATGGATCGATGCTGGCAGAAATTCTCTAATGCTGGTTCAGATAAACCAAGTTTAACGTTAAAACGAATGAAAAAAAGATGGGGCAGCCTTTCTGAGAAGAGAACTATGAGTTTAAATACAGACCTGATAAAGGCCCCTAAAGAATGTATAGATTACGTATTGACGCACGAATTATGCCATCTGAAATATAATGCCCATAGTTCGGATTTTTACAGGTTGCTTGATTCTATTGTTCCCGATTGGGAAAAAATAAAACATAAACTTGAACTTGGGATGGTCTGACTTAATGGAAGACTGCCGGGGCTTTTCTTACATTACATGACTTCTAATAAATGTTGTTCAAAACAGATTTGTTATGGTATTTAGCAAATAAAAAACAAAATTAAGTTATTAAGGATTAAGAAATGACAGGTCATGACAGAGGACATTACTCAAAAAAACACCCCCCAGAAAAAAAGATAGATCCTGCTATAGCAAAGGCGGTTACTGATAAGGCAAAGGATAAAAAGATAACCTGCGCTGCTTCCTTTAAAATTGCAGATGCATGTGGTACAACTCCGGGTGAGGTCGGATTTACCATTGATATGCTTGAAATCCGCATCATGCGATGTCAGATGGGGATTTTCGGTTATGAGCCGGATAAAAAGACAGTAAAGCCCATGAAAACTGTTCCGGATGATCTGATGAATGCAATCAGGAGTAAACTTACAGACGGTAAGCTTCTTTGTATATCGGCCTGGGAGGTTGCTAAAAGCCTGGATATACCAAAGATGCATGTGTCTTCGGCATGTGAGACACTGGGAATTAAAATAAAATCATGCCAGCTTGGGGCATTTTGAACAAATAAAAGCCGCCATTTTATGCGTGGATAAAAGCATTGAAATGGCGGCTTTTATTTTTATATTAGCAGCTCGTACAGCTGCTGCACGAATCTCCCTTTGGAAGATTTGATGTTATTGAAAATCCCGAACCCCTTGGTCCGGTTACAAAATCTACGTTAATGGGCTTTGCCTGTGATAAAAGGTTTTTATCTATCAGGTATGTAACACCATTATCTTTGATAACCTCGTCATTTTCTGCAGGCTCATCCAGAGCCATTCCAATGGACGGACCTGATCACCCGCCCTCTGAAAGAAAGAACCTGATATATGAAGGTTCCTTCTGGGCCTTCAGAAAATCTGTAATCTTTTCATTTGCTGTTTCTGTTACTGTTAACATTTACGCCTCCTTATGGACTAATAAATCCTTGATTATATGATTCTAACATATACATATTATTCGGCATGTCAAATTTTTTTATTTAATAAAAAATGTTTATGAGAATGGGCAGGATTATATCATTTTCATGTTGTCTGCCAAGGTCTCTTCGGCCATTCTGTTGTTTAGCCATAGCATTACCTTTTCAAATTCTCCGACAAAATCCCTTATTGCCTTTCCCCTGTGGCTGATCTTGTTTTTTTCTTCATGGGTCATCTGTGCAAATGTCTTTGACAGGGGCGGATAATAAAAAAGCGGGTCATAGCCAAAACCATCATCTCCCCGGGGGGACTCCAGTATCTCGCCTTCCACTTTCCCGGTATAGGTCAGGGCCTGGCCCATTGGAACAGCTAATATTACTGCTGCCTCAAAATAGGCTTTTCTGTTTTTCCTGCCATCCATCTCTTTTAGCAGTTTAATATTATTTTCTTTGTCAGTTGCACCTTCACCCGCGTATCGTGCAGAATAAACACCGGGGTCGCCATCAAGGGCCTCCACCACGAGTCCTGAATCGTCTGCTATTGCCGGAAGCCTTAAAACCCTGGCTGTAAAATGCGCTTTTTTATAGGCATTATCTTTAAAGGTGTTTCCGTCTTCTGTGACCTCAGGTATAGGCCCGAAATCATTAAGGCTTTTTATATCTATATCAAATCCGGTTAGAAGCTCTGTAAACTCTTTTATCTTACCATTGTTTCTGGTTGCCAGCACTATCGGCATCCTGTTCATTTAACAACTATCCTTTCAAGTTTTGCTTCTTCCTCTTTCAGTTTTTTTGCCTCGCCTTCATAACCAGGCTTTTCAAGCATGGCAAACATTGCCTTTTTATAGGCCTCAACACCCGGCTGGATAAAAGGATTATGACCTAAAAGATATCCGCTGATTGCAACCGATTTTTCCATCATGTAAAATAACTGGCCGAGGTTGAAGGCATTCCTTTCAGGGATGTTTATTGTCATGTTGGGTACATCGCCAAGATAGTGAGCCCATGCAGGCCCTTCAATCACCTTCCTGTTCACATAGTTCATATTGTGCCCATTGTCAGGTATAAAATTAAGGCCGTCGATGTTTTCATCATCCCTTGGGATATCTATTTTATTATCATGCCTCTCAAGTAAAAGAAAAGTTTCAAGGATGTTTCTCTCACCATCCTGCACCATCTGTCCATTGGCATGGAGTTTTTCAGAATAGAGGGATGTTGATAACCACATACCGCGTCCCCTGTGCCCCTCGCTTTCAGGAAAGAGCTGCTCCATCCATCTGGCAACAGGAATAAGGGAGTTGGAGTTGGTTGCAACCACCTCTATTTTTTTACCCTTTAACCAGGCAACATGCCTTACTGCCGCATGAACTAAAGCAGGATTTGCCCAGAAATCATTTGTGAGTGTGATCTCCCTCATGGTCTTAAAACCTGCTATGAACTCCTCTATATCGATATTGGCCATCGCAAGACCGATAAGCCCCACATCGGACAAAACAGAGAATCTGCCCCCTATATCATCAGGTACAACAAAGGTTTCATAACCCTTTTTATCTGCAAGGTTTTTAAGTGCGCCTTTAATTTTATCTGTTGTGGCTATTATCAGGCTGTCACCCTCTTTTCCCATGCAGGTCTCTATGAGCCTTCGTATGATCCTGAAGGCAATAGCTGTTTCGGTTGTTGTTCCAGATTTTGAGATGACATTTACGGCAATGCGCTTTCCATCAAGCATATCGAGCGTGTCCCTGAAATAGTCAGGATCCATGTTCTGACCAAGAAAATAGATCTCAGGGGCGTCTCCTCTCTCGTCCCTGTTTAACTGGTTGAAATAGTTATGGGTAAGAGATCGGATAACCGCCTCAATACCCAGATATGAACCTCCGATTCCCAGTGAGACAAATACGTCTATCTCGCGGGATAGTCTTTTGACAAGGGCTTTTATTCTATCAATATGCTCTCCTGTTATCTCAACAGGCAGATCAATCCATCCTGTCATGGGAATGTTATTGTCAAGGATGTCTCCTTTGTTTTCGAGTAGCATCCTGTGGGCATTTATCACATCAGGGGTAATAATATCCACATCATCCTTTGAAATGAAATTTTTACCAGGGGTTTGAAAGATATTGGTGATATCTATTGATATCCGGTTACCTTCTCTGAATCTTACGGAGTCAAAGGGGTTGCTTTTCCCTTTGCTCCTCTCTCTCTGTTTTTTAATTGTTATATTCTCACTGTACTCTGTTATTTTTATTCTGTTCACGAAATTATCCTTCCTTTCTATATGGCGTGATTATAGTGAATGGTGATATCGGAATATATCTGTTTATTATTTCAAGCCTGTTTCTTATCAGGATATTTTTTTTCAATAAATTTCAAAATATCATAGCAGTCAAAAAAAGCCGCCACAACATCCGGATCGAAATGTGTACCGGAACATCTTTTCATTTCTTCTATAATCTTCTCTTCTTTCCAGGGACTTTTATATGCCCTCTGTGAGTGCAGGGCGTCATAAACATCAGCAACAGCAACTATTCTTCCAAACAACGGGATTTCATTCCCTCTTTTGGGTAAAAACCGGCTCTCTCCTTTCAAATAGTCATCAATCTGCATACTGCCCGAATCGTTGCTGTGTCCGGGATATCCTGTTCCATCCCATTTTTCATGATGGTTGAGTGCAACCTCAAGGGCAACTGCATCAAAGTCTGATTGTATATTCATAAACAATCTTGCCCCGAGCCACGTATGGGTTTTAATTATTTCATATTCATCCATGGTCAGCCGGGCAGGTTTTTTCAGTATCAGGTCACTTATGGCAACCTTACCCACATCATGAAGCATTGCAGCCATCCTCAGAAGGTCCTTCTGCGCTTCCGTTTCGGCAGCCGAGATGCCATTTGCCTTCGCCCATGCCTCATAGATTTCAACTGAATAGGCGCCTACCCTGTTTACATGGGCTGCCGTTTCATTTGGATCACGCATCTCAGCCATGCTTATCATTCTCAACAATATATTTCTGGTCATCTGGGCGCGTTCAATTGCAAGTCCTGCACTTGTAGAAAAATGCATTACAAGCTGTTTATCAGATTCCCGGAAAGAAATGTTTCTTCCATCCTTATCCATGGCGTTTATAAGCTGCAGAACCCCCAGGATATCTCCTCTCTGGTTTGCAATAGGGACTGTAAGCATGGACCTGGTTCTATATCCGGTAATTTCATCAAAACTCGAATCAAAAATATAGGGGACTGTCTTGTCTGTCTTGTAGACATCAGCAATGAAAACTGGTTTTTTACTGACAGCTACATAACCGGCAATCGATCTGTTATCAATTGGGATGGAAAATGTGTTATAAATCAATTTCCTGCCCGGGGGCAATTTTTTCTGGACTGTACTGTTTTGTGAATAGCTGATCTTCAGCTCATCGCTTTCTTTAAGGTAAATCGAGCCTGCATCGGCATTAAAAAATAGGCGGGTATTGGTCAGGATTCTTTCAAGCAGGAGATCAATATCCTTTACCTCGTTTATATCCAGGCTTATCTGTGTTATGAGATCATACTTTTCTTTTTCAGTCATAAGAATCCGAGTCAGTAAAAATGGGACAACAATAGTTACCATAGAATATTTTTGAAAACAATATACTACCTGAATTTTGCACCGGATGTCGTAGTGAGGCGCAGAAAGCCATGTATTTAAAGGGAAGTTGGAATAATTTTAATCCGCAGGCATATTGCCCATATGGTAAGGATTAAAATTTTGAAACGACCTTTAAACACATGGCGCTTCAAGACGTAATAGATATTTGGTGCAAGATTCAGGTATAACCCGTTGTAATTGATAAAGAAAATTTGGCAGTAGATTTTGGCTTGACCTCTTAAAGCCACCTCTGGTAAAGATTTCTGGATGAATATTCTTGACTATATCATATTGATTCCCCTTTTATACCTGACCATCAAAGGCATAATAAGAGGTTTAATCAGGGAGATAGCCTCCCTTGCCGGGATAATACTGGGTATATGGCTTGGCAATGTGTACCAGCCCGAGGTATCAGGAGTAATAGAGCATTATCTTCCTGATACAAAGCTTATTCCTCTTATCAGCATTGCCCTTATATTTGTATTGATGGTGATACTCTGTAATCTCGCAGGCATGGGTATCAGGTTAATATTCAAAAAGGTATTTCTCGGGTGGTTTGACAGGGTAATGGGAGGTTTCTTCGCAGTGATAAAAACAATATTCCTTGCTTATGTTGTTATAATTATGCTCACATTTTATACGCCTTCAAATGCCCCTCTTATATCAGAATCGGTTCTTGCTCCCTGGATAATCAGATCATACCAGTCCATTATTGATCTTGTCTCCCCGGATCATTATGAGAAATGGAAAAAAAAGATACTGGGGGAAGCCGGCAAAATAAACAATATCATATTTGAAAAAGGTAAAAATGCAAAGCCCGGAAAATAAAGAGTCTCTTGCCTCATCATTTATAGGCCTTGTCGAGCTTGCTAAAATACTGAGGAGCCCTGAGGGCTGTCCATGGGACAGGGAGCAGACCCTTGAAAGTGTAAGGATGTATCTCTTAGAGGAGTGTTATGAGGCCATGGAGGCTATCGAGAAGGAAGATTACCCTGAGATGTGTCTTGAGCTTGGGGACCTCCTCTTCATGATAGTTTTTCTGGCCCAGTTGTGCCACGAAAAGGCCCGGTTCAGCATGGTTGATGTAATAGATAACATAGTAAAAAAGATGAAACACAGGCATCCCCATGTGTTTGCTGATGCAGTTATAGAGAACGCTGAAGAGGTTTCAAATAACTGGCAGAAAATAAAGATGCAGGAAAAGGGTAATCAAGATAAATCCGCATCATCTATCCTTGAAGAAGTGCCTCTTTGCCTTCCTGCCCTGTTACGTGCCCACAGGCTCAGTAAAAAGGCATCAACAACCGGATTTGACTGGAAAAACAGGAAAGATATGTGGGAGAAGGTCCAAGAGGAGTTTAATGAGCTTTCGGATGCTATAAATAAGGGGGACAGGGATAATGTGAAGGAAGAAACCGGCGACCTGTTTTTCAGTCTGGTTAATCTTGCACGACACTGGGAATTAAACAGCGAGGAGTTATTAAGGGATGCAAACAACAAGTTTGTTGACCGGTTTAAAAAAATGGAAGATGAACTGGCCTCTTCCGGGATAAAACTTGATAATGCATCCTACGATGATATGAACAGGGCCTGGGATAAAATAAAGAAAAAGAGAGGAAATGAGTAGGTCACAATGGCGAAGAAAAAGTATATGGGCCTGTTTCACAGGCTTGTCAGGTTTTCTGCCAGGATTTTTTGCCTGTTTATTATTTTTTCGCTTCTTGAGGTATTTATAATAAGGCTTGCAGACCCTCCTGTTACCATGCCGGTTTTGGTAATCTGGATAAAGAGTATTCTTTCTTCTGAAGATTATGTTATGCCAAAGAGTGAATGGCGTCCTATTAAAAATATCTCGCCAGATCTTGTAAGGGCCGTGCTTGCCGCAGAAGATCAGAGGTTTATGTCTCACAGAGGTTTTGATTTCAAGGAATTAGACAGATCTGCCAGAGATATAATCAACAATAAAAGGATCAGAGGCGCCTCCACCATTACTATGCAGATGGCGAGATCTGTGTTTTTATGGAAATCAAGGAGCATCACAAGAAAACTGGCAGAGGCATATTATACCGTATTAATCGAATTCATAATGCCCAAGATAAGAATTATGGAGCTATATCTTAATACGGTTGACTGGGGAGACGGGGTCATAGGCGCTGAGGCCGCCTCTAAAAAATATTTTCACAAGAGCGCCTCAGAATTAACAGCGCATGAGGCGTCGCTCATGGCAGCTATCCTGCCCAACCCTCATGCATGGTCTTCAGTTAAACCCAGTAAATACATACTTATGAGGCAGAAGAGTATTTTAAGAAACATGCATATGATGCACCTGTAGTTTCAGGCGGCCTTCATTTCAAGGTTTTGTAGCCCATCTCCGTGAAGGGTGCTATCTTTCTGCAGCAGGGTTTTACTGGAAGACTTATATTCTGCACATTCATCCTTGATATCACATTTCTTTCCGCAAACACGGATATCCATACGCGGGTTATTTCTTTTCTTCTGACAGAAAATATAGAATGACATTTTTAACGTCCTTATAAATATATTTAATTATATTTAAATTATATATTCTTTTAGCATATAGTTGTTTATATGTCAATAATTATTGCGACCTGATTTGTAGATAAACAAAAACCAAACTTGGGCTTGAGTATGAACGGGATAACTGATATCTTCATGAATAAAATATTATCGGGGTAATAATAAACATGACAAAGACACCTTTCCGGAACAAAATTAAGTCATCTGTTGTGCTGGCATTTTCATGTATCCTGTTAAGCAGCCTTTATAGCCTTGGTTATGTAATGCCCGCTGAACAGATCCTGGATTTTATGGTAAAAAATTTTATAGAGGTTCGAACAGTTACTCTGGTTCAATCAACACTTCAAACAGCAGGGGGCAGTGAAAAGGTGTTTACAGAACAGTTGTGGTTTGAGTCCCCCGATATGTATTCCACAAAGGTCCTGGACAAGCTGGGTGAAAGAGAAATCATTGTCCCTGACCTTCTTTACCGGCAGTTATTTCTGGCAAACAGCAGTGAGAGGATCGAGAGGATGCTAAAATCCCTTGGAATCGACCTCACAAAAACATCCTATATGCGTCTTGACGGGGTGATCGCCTTCAGAATAGGAGGTAAAGAAACTGACAGCCCCAAATTGATAGTTGAAAAAAACAGATTTCTGCCCCTCATGCTGGTTTATAAGGTGCCTCAAGGAACAGGTAATTTGCTGATTACTGTCAGATTTGAGGATTATCAGAAAAAGGACAAGGGCTGGTACCCGTTTCAAATAACCTATAAGTCGGGTGACGGCCTTGTTGAAAAATATACCATCCAGACATTTCAGGAGAATATTTCTGTTGATCCGTCAATATTGAAAAGATTCCCGGAATATGTGCAGTCTGAGACGCCCGAACCAAGTAATGAAGCCGGTACAGCCGGCCCGGACCCTGTGAATACAGATAAAAAACGATTGCAAAATGTCTTAAAGGCATATGAAGAACAATACCAGTAGTCCCTGTTCATGGCCCAGAATACCAATAAACAGACAATAAATGTTGCAGTCTGTGCCCCGGTGGAAACTATTTTCACCTATTCGGTGCCGGATAACCTTAGAGCTTATGCGGATATAGGTAAAAGGGTTCTTGCACCCTTTAATAACAGGTCGGTAATAGGTTATATTGTTGGTGCCGGCAATAATGATTACACCGGTTATAAACTCAAGGATATAACCGATATCCTTGATCAGACACCTCTTTTTCATTCAAACCTGGCCTCCTTTTTCAGCTGGATTGCAGATTATTATCTCTGTCCGGTCGGTTTGGTTATTCAGTCAGCCCTTCCCGGCGGATTGAATGCGCCTCCGTTCAAAACAGGTTCTATCACTCAAAAGGGCCTTGCTGCACTTGAATCGGTATCTATTAAACCTGAACAGAAAAAATACCTTTCCTGGATTAAAGAGAATCCCGGAAAACGACTCCCATATCCGCTGACAAAATATTATCAGTTCGAAAAAAAAGGCCTGATTTCGATCAAAATACAGAAACCAAGGGAGAAGACAGGTCCGCTTATGCGGACATATATAAGATACAGGGGCAATCATGATCCTCAAACAATACTTGATACACCAGATAGAAAATTTAAGGCAGATAATGAGGCTGCATTTCTTGAATGTCTGGCTACAGAGGAGGGCCTGCCCTTGCGGGATGTGTGCGGGAGATTTTCAAACGGAAACTATCTTGTGGATAAATGGATCAAAAAGGGTGTACTTGAAAAATATGTTAAAGAGGTTTTGCGTGACACTGCGGGGATAGTTATGACACCTGATTCACCTCCGGCAGTGCTTTCAGATCAACAGGAACGGGCTCTAAAGGCAATAAATAAGGATATGGATAAAGGCCTGTTTTCCACATACCTGTTATATGGCGTAACAGGCAGCGGGAAGACAGAGGTGTATTATAATGCCATCTCTCATGCCATTTCACTCGGAAAGCAGGCCATCATGCTTGTGCCTGAAATTGCCCTGACCATTTTTACCGAAGGGCTTTTCCGCTCAAGGCTTGGAAGCAGGGTTGCGCTTTTCCACAGCGGGCTTTCGGACGGTGAACGATATGACCAGTGGTTGATGATGGCAAAGGGTGAAATAGACCTGGTGATCGGTGCAAGGTCTGCCCTGTTTGCACCACTTTCACGTCTTGGTCTTATCATTGTGGACGAAGAGTATGACTCATCGTACAAACAGGAAGACTCTCCCAGATACCAGGCAAGGGATGCAGCCGTTGCAAGGGGAAAAATGGAGAATGCCCTTGTGGTGCTTGGGGCCGGAACACCCTCTGTCCAGTCATATCATAACACCGAAAAGAAGCAGTATCATCTCTTAACCATGCCTGAGAGGGTGGAAAACCGGCCATTACCTGATATCAGGATTGTGGACATGAGGTCTATTTCAAGGCTTGAACATTTCAATAACAAGTCGTTATTAAGCCCTGTTTTAAAAAACGCACTCACCTCCAATTTTCAAAGAGGGAAGCAGGCTATCCTGTTTTTAAACCGCAGGGGGTTCAGCAAGATTTATCTTTGCCCTGTGTGCGGAGAATCAATAAAATGCCCCAACTGTGACCTCACCCTTACATTTCATCTCCATGCAAGGGAGCTTGCCTGCCACTATTGCGAGTTCAGAATAGCCCCTGACAACAGATGCCCCTCATGCCGTCATGAAGGAATGATTCCTTATGGTTTTGGCACGGAAAAACTTGAGCGGGAACTGGCTGAGGATATTCCGGGGGCAAGGATAGCAAGGTTTGACAGGGACAGCACCCGTAAAAAAGGGCAGATAGACAAGATACTCAGGGGTTTCAGCAATAATGAACTGGATATCCTTGTTGGAACCCAGATGGTAACAAAGGGTTATGATTTTCCGAACGTCACCCTTGTGGGGGTGGTGTCCGCCGACCTTTCACTTGGCTTCCCGGATTTCAGGGCAGGCGAGCGTACCTTTCAGATCATATCACAGGTGGCTGGGAGGTCTGGCCGTGGTGTTGACAGGGGCAAGGTGATTATTCAGACCTTTAATCCAGGGCATTATGCCATAGAGTCGGCAAAAAAACATGACTACAAAAGTTTTTATGACCATGAGATAAATTTACGCGAGATGCTTGGGTATCCGCCATTTGGATACCTTGCCTGCATAAGATTTTCAGGCAGTGGAAAAGATGCCACACAGATTGCTGCCCGGAAAATAGCTCAGGAGATGAATAGCATCCTTGAAAACTGGCCCAAAAAGGGAAAGGAGATACAGATCCTTGGCCCTGCTGAGGCCCCCATTTCAAGGCTCAGAGGCAAATACAGGTGGCAGATACTATTAAAAAGCAAAAATAGCGGGCTCCTCCACTACTTTCTTAAACGTGTAAGGGATGCATCCGGTGCCAAACTTAAAGGCAGCGGTGTGGGTATGGTGATAGACATAGACCCATACCAGATGCTTTAACCCGGGATCAATTTTTTTGGCAGGGAAATACTGTTGTTTTTATATAATCTCCTGCTACTTATTTTAACGGAATATTTATAGTTGATAATTTTTTAATAAATATCTACTATTGTTTAACCCTTAAAACATAAAATAACCAAGTCTTTATACTGCTCAAAGGTGATGGCCTTACCTATGTCTTTGGCAGCTGGAAAGTAACAGACCCTTAAAACAGAAAATATGATTTGCATATCAGGAGGGAAATATCATGATCAGAGTATTAAAATATGCCTTTCTTGTTTTGACGCTCATGGTCTTTTATGGTTGCACCAAATCCGTTTTATGCAAGCCCAACAAAAATTGGCGGGTATATTTTAGTGATAAAAATCCCGGCATACAGGAGATTATTGATAATGTGCCTCCGGATATGTCGGCCATTATATTTATCCGGGAATTCAATCTTGTTGCCTGTGCCGGGCGTATGTTCGCCCAGATAGATGGTGAAGAGGTAGGGCCGATTGCATCCTATACCCATGTGATTTATTATGTGGTGCCCGGAACGCATGAGGTCACTTCAAGCGGGCATTCAATCTGGAGCCCTGATATAAGAAGCGCTTCAGGGAAGGTAATTATTGAGACCTTCCCAGGCAGGGCCTATTTTGTTTCAGGGATAATAAATGAAGGGATGGTAGCGGTAAGGCTATTATCTGTTGAAGAAGCTGGCGAGATGCTGAAGGAAAGCCGCCAGATACTTACTCCCATGGAAATAAAAAAACAGTGATATAAAGATTATCCATGTCCAGTATTTTAGTTAAAGGATTAAAGGTGGAAGGCCAAATGAGATTTCACAGCCTGTTATTGATTGTTTTTTTTACGGGTTTATGCGCTTCCTGCATAAAGAGTCCTGATGAAATAGTCATTTCTTCTATTCATCAGGCTTTGGTAGAAGGGAATGCTTCCGGAGTTCAAAAAGCGGCAACAGATAAGCGCCAGCTTTCAACCCAAAACGAATATGGCGAAACGCCCCTGATAGTTGCAGTAAAAAACCGGCAACCGGAATTTGTAGGTATCCTGCTCGTAAGTGGAGCTGAGCCGGACAGGCAGAATCCGGTCAATGGTGAAACGCCTGTAATAGCCGCTGTAAAAAATAATGATGCCGTCATTTTACATAAATTATTTGATGCAGGAGCAAGCCCGGATATCCCTGACAACGAAGGGGTATCGCCATTAAGGTGGGCTATTCGAAAGAGCCATATGGAGATGGTAAAGGCTGTTATGGTAAAAACCGGCACAGACAATAGAGAAGAAATTTCAGCCGCAGTGCTTGAATCTGCGGCCTATGGAAACAGTGAGGCGCTGAATTATTTGTATACAGCAGGCGCGCCAAAAAACATCTATTCCGAAAGGAGTGAAACCCCCTTGATTCTTGCTGCCAGGTTTGGTCACACCGGGGTTGTTAAAGAGCTATTGGAAGCCGGAGCTGATTTGAACGCAACAGACTCAAATACAGCCAGCGCATTAACCTGGGCTGCCCGGATGGGTAATACGGAAATTACCCGCATGCTAGTACAGGCAGGAGCAGAAACAGATCTGATAGATATGGCCGGTTTTAACCCCCTTGCCCATGCTGTGAGGCTTGGGCATAAAGATATTGTAGAAATCCTTATCAACGGTAATGCCTCTGTGAACACTAAGCTGCCAAAAGGTTCAAGTATGATGTACTGGGCGTCATTTCAGGATCCTATCGTTCAAAAACTTTATTCTGCTGATGCTGATATAACTAAAATAGAAGACAATGATATACAGCCTCTTGAATCAGCATTGAGGTATCTATGGCTGGCAAGATTCTATGAAGACAAGTCTCTAAATAAGGCAGGGGATCATGATAAGGAACGAATGGTAAAGTGCTATGGCTGGGCCGCAGATTTTTTTGATAAAGCCTCAGAACAGTATGAAACAACTGCAAAGGACATAAAACATACGGAAATGTGGAAAAAAATCGGTATGGTGGGTCTTGCCATGGCCGGGGCATGGGCATCAAACGTGCAGGCTGATATGAAGGCAAAGCAGATGGCAGAGATCGGGGCGCTTGGGGAGGCCAGCAGGATGGGAACCGGTATTTCAGGATATTATGGAGCACTTTCGACCAGTCGTACATATACTCCATATACAACGCCTCAATTGATAGCCCCTGCAGGTACGCTATCCGATACCGGTGATCAATCAGCAGCTTTTTATAAGGATGAAGCCAATAAGAGCAGGCAGGCCGCCAGTGCATGCAGAAAAATTTTAAATTGTTATAAAGCATTGGATCCGGAGTCAGAGGATATAGCCTCCTGTAAAGAGGCCTCGGCTCATGAAATACAGTTTCTCAAATAATACAACTGTGATTTTCTCAATTTTATAATCACTCTATAATATGTGATTCGGTTATATATTTTGATAAGAAGCCCGTATCATCATACTAAAAGTATAATAAGTAACAGTGCAGCACTGCATCTATTTGATAAGAGTGGTTTCACTATCCTCAAGGATTATCCTTGCATCAACTGCTACTGCCTTTTTCTCATAGGCAAAGAGGGGGTTAATGTCCATCTCCTTTATCTCGGGGTTTTCCTGCACCATTATTGAAACCTTTAAAAGCAACTCTTCAAGATATGGGATATCACAAGGGGGTTGGCCTCTGTAACCTTTCAGAAGTGTGTAAACCTTTGTTTCTTTAATCATTTCCCCCGCATCCTGCCTGCTCAGGGGTACGATCCTGAAGGCGGTATCCTTTAAGACCTCAACAAGTGTGCCCCCCATGCCGAACATGACAACCGGGCCAAACTGGGGATCTTTTATCGTGCCTATGACTAGCTCCAGTCCGGGGTTTGCAATGTGCTGGACAGAGGCCCCATCCAATCTTGCACCAGGAACCTTCTCTTTTGATACGGTCATGATTTCGTTAAAGGCCTTTTTAACGTCACCGGCGGTTTTCAGGTTGAGCTTTACAGCACCAATATCGCTTTTGTGTGTAATATCAGGTGATACTATCTTTATAACAACAGGATAATCCAAAGTTTCAGCAGCACTAACCGCCGCCTCCGGTGTCTTGCATAACACTGGCTTCGTTGATTCTATTCCGTATTTTTCAAATATTCTTTTACACAGGATCTCATCCAGTATGGGCGTCTTTGCATTTATTATTGTATTTTTGAAAAGGCTTCTCCCTGCTGATTCTTCATTGCTTAATGTCGGGATATCGATTCTGATTGTTTGATCTTTTTTAAACCTGGCAAGATTACCCAGGGAAATAAACGCCCTTTTTTCGCTTCTATATACCGGTATATTATGCATGAAGTAGAAATCTCTCAGCTTTCTTCTCTCTTCCTCTAAATCAATATTATCTACACCGGAAAGGTCTTCCGGGAGTATAATAACCACGGGTTTATTATATTTTTTCTTGATATTTACTGGTATTTCCATCAAGGTCTTTACCTGATCAGGGTGAGGGGCATTTGGCCCGGCAAAATACGTGGCAGCCTTGATTGAAAAGAAGATCCTTCTTATGACTATTACATCTATTACGTCGCTCTCCGCCAGTGGCTCCAAAACCTTTGTCAAAAGATCCAATGGTGGATGAGGTGTTCCTATGTCAAGCGGGTTTTTAGCAGAGACTCCCGCAGAAGGAAGCAGTTCATGGAGCCTTGCTGCTGTTTCTTCTGAAAAAGATGGCATGCGCATTCCTGCCTTTTCACATGCATCTGCTCCTACTACAGATCCGGCGCCTCCACCGCTTATATAAGCCACTCCAGGGCCTGTACCAAAAGGCAGGCATGAAAATCCTACAGTGGTATCAATAAGTTCTTCACGGGTTTCCACCTTGAGAGCCCCTGTCTGTCTGAAGAATGTATCCCATATAACAGGGCCGCCGGCCAGGGAGCCGGTATGTGAAGAGGCGGCTTTGGCCCCTATATTTGTCAGGCCAACCTTCCAGATGATAATGGGTTTTTTACCCCTGTAATTTCGTGCGGTGTTAAAAAATCTGCGGCCGTCTCTTCCCCCTTCAAGATAGGATGAGAAAAGCCGGGTGTCCGCATCTTCCATGAAATATTCAAGAAGGTCAGCCTCATTTATGTTGCATGCGTTGCCATAACTTGCAACCTTTGAGTATCTGATTCCTTCACCGAAAGCTGGCGCAGTTATGCCCTCTGCCAGTTGTCCGCTCTGTGTAATAAGTGAAATATGTCCAGGTTCCTTTGGAAAATGGCCACCCGGAACAATAGTTACACCGCCGGAAGGGCAATAAGTACCAAAGCAATTAGGTCCCATGACCCTTATGCCCTGCCTGGCAACCTCACTAATCTCTTTTTCCAGCCTGTTGCCTTCCTCATCAAACTCACTGAATCCGGCGCTTAAAATTATAGCTGCCTTCACACCCTTTTTTAGACATTCTCTGAGTATATCTACCGTATATTTGGCAGAAACACATATGCAGGCAAGTTCAGGAACATCAGGAAGATCTGATATACTGCGGTAAATCTTTAGTCCAAGGCTTTCTTCTCCCTTATGATTAACCGCATAAAGCCTGCCCTTAAAACCAATATCCATAAGGGCCTTTAAATATCTTGTGTCAAAGGTGGAAGAGATGTCGGAGGCCCCTACAATCACTATGGATCCGGGCTTGAAAAAATATCCAGTTCTTTAGAGTTATTTTTCATATCAAATCATTATAAAATAAAAACCGAGCCTGTCAAAGGCTCGGTTTTATTTTCATCTAAATAAAAGCATGTAAAAGCTGTTTCTTAAAAAGATCCTTCATCCCAGGCTACCAGTCTTACAAAACCGCCGTCTGCCATTTCGCAACGGAATGGGAATGCCGCAATAATCATGCGTTTTCCGGTAATTTCATCTATATCACCGCCAGCATTTTCTACTGTTATACAGCCTGCCTGCATGAACTTACGGTGGCATGGCTCATAATCAGGATATTCAACATCAGGATCTTTGCCTGTTGCCTTGCGGTAAGCCGTATAGAGCCAGGGCATCTGCTCTTTTAAAGGATAATGCCAGAGAGCAGAATCGGTTGCGCCCCAGGTGCCAGAGACAGCCTTTATCTTTTTCTCATGGATAAGATAGTCTGCTATTTCGGGCCCCATTCCGGGATAATAATTAAAGTACTTGTCGTTATTTAATCTCCAGTAATGGTGAAAACCCGTATTGATTACTACCCAGTCATTTTCCCTGATCTCGAGTTTGTCCTTTTTACATGCCTTTTCTACATCTTCAGGCATTATGATTCTCCACAACCCATCTTCAAAACCGGTTTTCCATTTTTTTTCAAACTCATCTCTCATATGACGCATGTCAAGGATAACACCCGTGCCAACGCAATATTCAAGGGGCAACTCGTTTAAAGAGTATCCATTGCGTTGACGGTCTACTTCCTCTGCATGAAGAACGTGATTTGGTGCATCCATATGGGTGCCCGCATGAAGCGTGCCTGTATAGGTCATGGTACGCTTATGAAATCTCTCGAGATACTGCCCGCGAGGGAATTGAAGGTCCGCACGGGGACCGGGAAAAGGCCAGAGTGGTGTATCAACACCCCAGGGCAGTGATAGATCGTGGATCTTTGTCATCTTCTTTCTGTCAAGATACATCCTTTTTTTATTGAGCGGCATGTATGCCATAATAAATTCCTCCTTTGTTTAAATTATGTTAGATTTGTTTTTTAGCTCTGAGCTTCTGCAAACGAGAAGTATAGCTGTATATAAAATACATAACGCCTTTTATTAAGGCATACATATTATCCTACGGCAGTCAATCCGCCGTCAACATAGTGTATCAAACCTGTTATGTTATCCGCTTCCTTTGATGCGAGATATACACAGGCTGCTGCAATATCTTCGGGTTCAAGAAATTTTTTAAAGAGTGTTTTGGATTTAAGCATTTCAAGTCTTTCCGGTGCAACGGCCTTTTTAAAACCTTCGGTCATTACAACAGAGGGGCCCACGGCATTCACATTGATACCATATGGTGCCCATTCGGCTGCGAGCATACGGGTAATCATATCGACTGCACCTTTTGTGGCCCCATAGGGCATATTGCCTCCATCAGTTCCTCTTATACCTCTTACAGATGAGAAATTGATTATCTTGCCCTTTTTCTTTTGAATCATGATCTTGCCTATAACCTTGCAGGGGATCATTACGCCTCTTACATTTATCTGAAACATCTTGTCCCAATTGTCTATATTAATGTCAGCGGCAGCCATTTTGATGTTAATTCCATGGGCGTTTACAAGGATATCTATAGTGCCATATTTTTCCATGACCTTGTTTGCCAATTCAGTGACCGATTCTTCACTGCTTACATTTACTGCCATACCTGTTGAGCCTGAACCAATCTTTCCAGCGACCTTCATGGCCCCTTCCTGGTTTACATCGGCTACTACAACCTTTGCCCCCTGTTGTGCAAAGGCGATTGCGCATGCTTCACCAAGGCCGCCAGCACCACCGTTTATAATTGCAATTTTTCCGTCTAGTCTGAACATGATACACTCCTTTATTGTTATATGTCCCGTCTGCCTGCGGCGGGGTTATTAATAATAAAAAGGGTTCAGGGCTTACCCTGGGGTTTGATACCCTTTTTCCCTCTATTTGATTAATGACTATAAAAAATATAAAATTACAGGTCAAGGGAAAAAACCCACGATTTCAAGGGTATTAAGGCCCCTAAGGTGTGATTATGAATACAAGCACCTCTGCAGGCTTACCGTCATTAATTATCATCTCCCGTTCTTCATTTGCGCCAATAAAGATCAGATCACCCTGGTTCAGGACATGGCTTTCACCCTTGCCGTTTACAGTTATAGAACCTTTAGCTATATAATAAATCTTTTCTGTCGGGGAGGCAGACATCTCGGCTCCGCCGTTCGGCTGAAAATATGAATAAAAAACCTTTACCCGATCAGATTCCTTTACAAACTTCTGCAATCCGTAAACACCATAATGTTTTGCTGCTTCATAGGGTGTCCCTGCAGAATCCTTTACTTTTTTCATAACATTCTCCTTCAATCAGTTTATTTATGGCCTTTAAAATACAGCAGCCATTTTCGCCCGGATACGATCAGAAAAACCGCCATCTTGTCGGGGACTCTTTCATCTGAATATATCCGTAATGGCTGCATCAGTGTAATTGTCTAACTTTTTTTCAAAACCACTTCACCCAGATTATAATCTTTATCTGTTTTTAATTTAACGGTTTTTGATTTATAG
>CAZSZQ010000030.1:17858-27471 GCA_964610475.1 uncultured Desulfatiglans sp. | reverse complement strand
AATAGGTGACCTGTTAGCCGAGGGAACCGCACGCATGGCTGATAAACTTGGCAGGGCGGATGACTTTAACACCCTGGCCAGGCTGACTAACTGGGGTTATGTGGATCACTGGTCAATGCCAGGTGTTGACTGGGCCTATGGCAACCTGTTGGATTCAAGGGACATAAACAGCCATGATATAGACCTGGCAAACCCGGCAGTAGGTCTTCCCGGTTTTGGAGGTGGCGGTAACACCAAATGGTCATGCGAAGAGTTTGTAAAGATCAATGCAGAACGGACTACACGTAACAACCCCTACTGGTTTGATTTCAGCTGGGAGGGTAAACAGGCACACAAGACAGGCGTATTTTCAAAACATAAGGCAGAATTTGTCGCCTGGCGCATGCATTACTGGACCTATTACAAGGAATCGGTTGGATTCTGTGACTGGGGTTATACAAAGCTCTTTGATGCAAACCACCCGAAAGGCCATGGTTATACTCCAGAGGCTGAACCAGCCTGGCTCAATGCGATTACCGGGAGGAAACACACCTTTGAGGATGGGCTTGAAATGGGAAGACGTGCCTGGAATTTAAAACGGGCAATCTTTGCCCTTCAGGGCAGGCACAGAAAGATGGAAAAATTTAACGGCTACATGTACAGACCAGGTGCCTCCTATTGCGGATTTTACAACACGAAGCCTGTATACGACGGGAAAAACTGGGAATGGAAGGATTGCAAAGAACTCTACCTGACCGAAGAGGGTGTAGAACAGTGGAAGAGCTATTTTTATGAGATTGAAGGCTGGGACAGGGATTCGGGTTATCCGAAGAGGAAAACCCTCGAAGAGCTTGGATTAAAGTATGTTGCCGATTTGCTTTTTAAAAAACTTACTCAAGCATAAAGCAGGCTGAAGACTGTTAAGAAGAAATAAATTCAAAATTCAAGTTTCAAAATCAGGAGGACAGTCATAAATAAGCAAAAAAATCTTTTCAGTGATCAGTTATCAATGAACGATCAACAGTTAAAGGTAAAATCAATATTCAATAATATCATCGATCGGTTTTTAAGGGCACGGTCTGTTGGATCTGCATAGCTTAAGCGACGGCAGACAGCGCCCTTTCAGTTACCGGGTTTAACTCTCTCCTACCGGTTAGCAGGATCGAGAAATAATGTCACCCTGCCAGGGCTTATTATTTTTTCCCTGCCTAAAGTTTTTAATTTCACCGATTTATTTCTACATCAGATGAATATTTTTAAAAAAACGGTGTCTATAAAATAAAACAATCACTTAAGGGAAAAGATTCGAATAAATACATTTTGTTGCATTTTACATTTTTTTTATTAGTTGATAATATAACCTTAATTTGCTTGAAGCAAAGGAGGCCCATGATGATGAAAAGGAATCGGATCAGAATGATAAAAAACAACAGCGGTTCTCCGGCAGGACGGATCGTTTTATATGCGGTCCTGGTGCTGGCAGTATTTACCCTGAACGGCTGCGGCAGTGATAATGATCCATTATATTATGCGGAAATCGTAAGCGATGCGTATGCTGACGGTGACATCGGGTTGGCTTCCGGCGGCAGCTATACTGTCTCTTCAGCTATAGATACGGGCAGTGTTCTCGCCGGAGTCGACCCTGTGACAGGTGAAGAGTACCGGGGTTTTCTCGATTTCCCGCTCGAAGGCGTTGATGGCATTCCCCTGGATGCTGTCATCGAATCGGCGACACTGGAGCTCTTTATCAGCGGGATGAGTGATTCACTGCCTGGCGAAATTTTTCTATTTTTGATAGATCTGGTCGATTTTCAGCCGCCCTATCTTGTAGAAGGCGATTTCAGCAGGGCGAGCCAGCCCCCTCTGCTGACAATGCCCATAAAGTTCTATCCTTCGGATGCCGGCAGATTCGTGGCCATCGATGTAACGGAACTGTTGGATGAAGCCCAGTATCAGGGGCTGCCGGATCTGCAGTTGAGGTTCCTGCTCGATTTTTCGGAAGATTCAGGTTTAATTGAAATCGATAACGCTGATGCTGCCACAGCGCCGCTGTTGAAAGTGACTTACTACTGAGCAGGTTTCAGAACGATTCCTTGTGGACGCTCACGGCAATTCCACGGAGCAAACACTTACCTGCAAACGGTCCGACTCACCGTCACCCGCCCTGAAAAGCGGGCCAAATCTTTTGAGCAGGGGCTAGTAATCACAACGGTCGACAGGAACTTGCTTTTTGGGTCAGATTATATGCCGGGATTTCGATATGTTGACATGATGTAAGGTTGCAGAATGGCCTGCCCTTGACATTGATGACTGAAACAGGATATCTGTTGATTCGCCGGCTTTAAAACCAAACATGGCCGCGTCAAAAACAAAAACCTGTCCAGTTCCGGATTTGGACCCTTAAAGTGGAATGTGTGCAACCGGGGCCTGATCAAAGGATAAAAGAATGGAAAACATATCTATTAAGTATTGTTTTAAGTTTCCTAATGGCACACAGGAGGTATTTGATCTTAAATTAGATTCACGGAGTCTTGAACTGGTTTTTAACATTCCGGAAAATCCTCCTCAATGGGTAAATCTTGATTTTCACCAGTGCCCTAACTGTCCTCTGGATAGCCGTACCCATCCAAAATGCCCGTTAATGCTTCCCTTTATTGATATCGCAGGTCGTTTCGATCACATTTTATCATATGATCAAATCAGGCTGGAAGTGGTGATGGATGAGAGAACAGTTTCCCGAACAATAACAGCCCAGAATGGTCTCAGTTCTCTTGTGGGAATTGTGATTTCTTCCAGCGGTTGTCCCCATACAAAATTTTTTAAACCCATGTTACGTTTTCATCTGCCTTTATCCAGTGTAGCAGAGACTATATACCGTGCTGTATCCATGTATTTGCTCGCCCAGTATTTTATACTAAAAGAAGGGAAAAAGGCTGATTTCGAACTGCATGGCCTTGAAACAATCTACAATAATATGCATGTGATAAATATTGCTATTGCAGAACGTCTGCGGGTTGCAAGTAAGACTGATGCACTGGTTAATGCCGTTATATTATTGGATATGTTCACTGGAACAATTCCATCTGTTATTGAAGAATCCATGGAAGAACTCCGGTACTTGTTTACTCCATACCTGCAAAATAAAACCTGAAACCGGGGTTGCGTCCGGACATTGGACAGGTTAAAAGGGGGTCGGCTGTAGGTTATTGGTTACAGGTTGCAGTTGCGCATCTCCTTGAATATAAAAAAAGGCTGAAACCGGCCGGGAATTTTAGCAGGGGAGGTATTAAACATGGCAGGAGAAATATATGATGTATCGGTAAAGGTAGCCTCTCAGAAGGGGTATTGCGCGATGGGACATAAAACCGGTGATGAGTGGATTATTAAAGGGTACAGAACCCCTGAAGGCATATGTATGGGCGCCTTCGGGACAATATTTCCTGTTGTCGGGGTTATGGCGTTTGAGGGCAGATACCCGTGGTCAAAAGATCCCGATTGTGAAATGGCCGCCTGCCCTGATGCGGAGAACCCGGTGGTGTTTGAGATAAGGAGAATGAAGAAACAGGTGTAAATGCAGACCTCCATCTAATGGATATAAATCCTCTTTTATTTTTCTAAAATAGCATTCACCACGGAGGGCAAAAGCAACGGGCATAGTTACCAGGGAAGATATTTTGAGAGAGATCTTGTGAAGGCGATCCTGGACACAAATGTTCTGCTTTCTGCATTTCTTGCCGACTGTACATGTGCCTGCTTCCTTAAACGGGCACACCAAAAGGACTTTTCATACATTCACTGTGAAACGGTCTTACTCGAAACAAAACGGCTTTTAAAAACCAGTTCTCCCTGCAAAGCTTTATCATGTGACGAGGATCGTAAATACAGGATGTTCCCACGGTGACCGTGGGAAAAGTAAAACCGGATTCTCCGATCAAGCCGGATAGTTAAGAGGTGATGGTCTGGATTCTAAAAAAGGCAGTTTCCGGCTTTATTACTAAAAAAGTGAAAACTTGACTTACCTGCCCACCCTCCTTAAAGTAGATAGAGATAAAACGATTTTTAATGTTTCATTGACCACTACCATTTTTTTAACAGGAGGTGCTTCTATGAACAGAAAAATATTATTTTTTATTATTTCCGTTTTATTTGTTCTTTCAGGGCTTTATGCGGCAGCAGAAGAATCCACAGGCACCCGGATCAAGGATGTTGATAGTTTTTATCCAAAATCGGTTGTATGGTTCTCCGAACCCCTCGAAATTACGGAAATACGTACGCTGCTTCAGGATGGGAAAAAGGAGTTGGCGGTTGAAAAGGCACGAAAATTTGTGGCCCGCCTTAAAAACATAGCCGGCCCTGATGCTAAACAACTTCGTTATTTTGCGTTCAATGCACTGTGTGCAGCATTAACCAGTAAAGGTGAATTAAAAGAGGCAGTTGATGCCTGCAGCAATGCTGTAAAGATTAACCCCTCTTTCTGGCAGGCCCTGAACACCCGCGGTACCGCTTACTTTGTATACGGACAGAACGAACTGGCCCTGAAGGATTACCGTAAGGCATTGGAAATAGTAAAGGGATCAAAACCCCTGGTTGACCTGATTCAGCACAACATCGGACTGGTGGAAAAGAAAATGAATGATTCAAAATGATAGCGCTTTCTGCCCTGCAACTCTGCAATATGATGGAATTATTTACTATTGACATGCAAAACTGATCTCCATATACTTCAAACATCAACAAGGGATATTTACCAGTCAACAATTAAACCGGATGCAAAAAACATATTTCTTTTCAGGAAACGACTCAACTAAAACTTAAAACAAAAGGAGGGTTCATCATGCAAAGTCTATTGGCAATAATAATCCAGTTAGTTTGCGGAGCAGTTGGCGGAAATGTTGCGGGATCTTTAATGAAGGATAAATCTCTTGGCACTGTTTTAAACTCAATTATTGGCATTATTGGAGGAGGTCTCGGCGGCCAGATACTGGGGATGCTGGGCATTGGCACAGGCACAGGAGGAATGGATCTCGGCAGCATTATAGGAAGTATTGCAGGTGGCGGTGTTGGCGGTGGTGTATTGATGTTCATTATCAGCCTTATAAAAAAGGCGATCAAGAAATAGAACATAAGCAAAAGAGCGCATAAATAAAATACCCCGACTCAGGCAGACGGGGTATTTAAATAATTTAATTTTAGTGTAGAGCTCATCCTTTGTGTGAGGAAGCTTGGTTAGAGGAGGTTTATAATGGGGATTCTGTCATGGATCATTTTAGGATTAATTGTTGGAATATTGGCAAAATTTATCATGCCGGGGAAAGACCCTGGAGGAATTTTTATCACTATCATCCTGGGTATAGCAGGGTCCTTTTTGGGAGGATTGATTGGCTCATTTTTAGGGCTTGGATCTACCAATCAATTTAATATTAAAACACTCCTGCTGGGTGTTGTCGGCGCAATAATCCTTTTGATTATTTACCGATCTGTAAAGAAAAAACAATAGGGTCACCCATCCCGGCAGCGAATGAGTATAGATTCAAATAACCCTGTATGACATTAAAGAAGATAATAATATAGGCGAGTCGATTAAACATGAATAGAACCCGTACATTTTTTCTGATGGCATTACTGACTGTCCTCTTTGTTATTATAGGCGGCTTTGTGGGAGGGAGACAGGGTGGTTTATTAGCCTTTCTTATAGCAGCTGCGATGAATTTCTTCTCATACTGGTTCAGCGACAAATTGATACTGAAGCGCTATTCGGCCTCGCAGGCGGGTCCGGATACACGTTTATACGGAATTGTTGCTCAATTAGTTCAAAAGGCGGGCTTGCCAATGCCAAAGGTCTTTGTTATCCCTGAACAGAATCCAAATGCGTTTGCAACCGGCCGCAATCCCCGGCATGCTGCTGTTGCAGCAACAGAGGGTATCCTGAGGATCCTTAATGATGATGAGCTGACCGGGGTAATGGCACATGAGCTGTCACATGTGAAGAATCGTGACATATTGACCGGTACTATCGCTGCAACATTTGCAGGGGCTATTGCCATGCTCGGACAGTTTGCCCGTTACGGCACAGTAAACCGGAACAGGCGGAGCAATCCTCTTGGGACAATCTTTATTTTATTCGGCGCTCCTCTTGGCGCCATGTTGATTCGCATGGCTGTCTCCCGTGTAAGAGAGTATTCGGCAGATGAAGGGGCGGCTGCCTTAAGCGGTAAGCCTTTGGCGCTTGCAAATGCCCTTTTGAAACTCCAGAGAGGCGTTCAGGAACTCCCTTTAACAAATGGGAATCCGGCACATTCTCACATGTTTATCATTAATCCCTTCTTTGGCGGCCTGCAAAGGCTGTTTTCAACTCATCCGGCCACCGAAGAGCGTGTAAAACGTTTACAGCTTTTTGCAGAAAAAGGACTTCATTAACAGTAAAGGGAATCCTTTCTCTGAAAAGGGTTCTTAGAGCCGGTCACTGGGTGAGAAAAGGTGATCAGAATGCCGGGATGGGGGTTCTTGATTCTTACAAAGACTGAAAGAGTTATAATCTGAATTTTGCACCGGATATCTATTATGTAGAGACGGGTTTAATCCGCCGTCGCCTTTGGCTATGGCTGGACAAGAACCCGTCTACATCAGATTATTCATTCAATTTTTTATGATTTTACATGTCTTTTAGAGTTTTGTAAGAGAGGATGGGCAGCCGAACAGGGAGGAGTAGTTCTTTTGCCCATCACTCTGTTAAAAAGGGAAGTATGTCCCCTCATGTTTATACTCTGTAAGGGAAAGAGTTTAGAAGTTTTGAAAATTGTTTATTGTCCTGTTTGACAACTCCTGATAAGAAAAGTTCCCTGAAAAACAGCCTTTTTCTTCAGTCTTCATGCTCATATGCCGTTGTAAAACCCATGCCGGACAGCCGATACCGGGTTGTTCTTCCAGATCCATGCGAATATGTAAGGGGAGTGGGCACGGAATATGGTGCAGATATCATTTTTTCTTTTTCATGAATCGCCGACATATCCAGTAGATGCACCAGTACACGATCACAGGGCCGATGGCTGTATAAATATAACTGTACCATTCATCAGTCCACGGCTTAAGATAAAACGCCAGAAACGACAGCCAGAGTATAGAGAGCAGGATCGCCATTCGCTGCCGGCTGGAGAGGTTAGAGCCCTGTTTAAGGGGCACCCTCTTTACTGTTTCAGATTTCCTCTTAAACCTTTTGGGGAGTATGAAAATAGCCAGGATTATCGCAATAATGATTAGGATTTCTGTAAAACCTGGCAAAGCATACTCCCCGACTATAAAAATTTCACTGTTTATACAAATATTCAAACAAGAGGCAATTATTCAGAACGAATGGGTTTTCTACCAGAAATGAAGGGCCTAAGCAACACAGGAAATATGGGTATTGACCTCGGGGTGCCAGAACCTCTAATAAATGGAGAAATTCACATGAATAAAACCGGTCTGAGTTTCATAAAATAGAAGGGGATATCCCTAAAAAATCAAATAAGGATGTCCCCTTTCATAACAGGAATTATTTCATTTCACCATATATCTTTTTCCTGTCGCCGCAGTTAAAGATAATAGAGAGTTCAATATGGGGATGCCTGAAATTTTTCCATTTCATAGGCCCCATCTTTACACCCTTGGGCAGCCATACCGAAGAGGTCGAGTTGACTGTATACTTTTTGCCTCCGAGTTCAAATTCTATCTCTGCACCGAGATCATTGGGGCGAAAAGGATTTCCGCCAAGATGCACCAGAAGTTCATCATAATCATGTGCATGCTCTCTGGGGTCTGTTTCAGGTATTCCGGTTATCCAGCTGAGGTTAATATATGAGTATGCCTCGGGTACAAGCGCACTGCTCATAAGCGTCATGCTTTTGCGGTTTTTTAGACCCTGCCCGACCTCAAAGAGGTTCTTTTTTGGCCCGAACAGTGAATAATCCCTCTTGTCATTAACGGCCTTTACCGGAAACTCTTTCTTTGCCTCGGCAACACCGCTGTCTCCCCATGCCTCCGTCAGGTTACCGACCCCTAGCATGATGCCGGTCATAAAATGAGGCTTGATGTCCCGTCCTTTGCCAAAGACTTTTTTATAATGCAGCGGACCGTGAGGTATTCCCTTGGGTATAAACATGGCCGCTGTCCTGTTGATTGTTACCGGCTGTCCGGCTACGTAAAAGTCTATCTCGGCCCCAAGATATTCCGGGTCTTCAGGGTTGCTGCCGATCAGCATTACAAGTTCATCATATTTCCGGTGATTCATCTCAAATACCCCCGGATTTGGCTCCGGCTTGTTATATATCCATCCGCCTTCCATGTAATTGTTTGATCCGGGTACTAGATTGTCACTAATCATTGTCATACTGGGAATCTGCCGGTTCATAATGGCAGGGATTACCTCTCCATCCGGAAAACGCACAATTAGCTTTTCATAATCGATCTTTGCCATACTATTCTCCTTATCATTAATAGGTTTTGGGGCAAAATTTAACTCAACTAAATTTAGTAGAGTAAATCGGATAACCTTTGACACTTTTCAAGAATATTTGTTTATTAAAAATATTTCAAGTATCAATTTCCAGGGCATGTAATTATATGTATTGACCAACATGCGCTGACCGGATAAACTCGGTCTGTGATTGTTTCAGAAAGAAGCAAAAAATGATGGTAAATGGATCCGGGGCGAAGGCAAAACTTTTATAGCTAGTGGGCATGGCCTGGCATAATATGGTTTTAATCTGAGCCTTCTGCTGTTATGACGCTGAAACGTCAAAACAGGCATTTCCACAGATACCGTAGAAGCATGAAAAAAGTGAATCCGGCTTTAATTAACCTTCTTTATTAAGGATACGGCTATGAAAAAAAGACTGTTACCGTTATTTATTGTTGCTTCAGCATTTCTGTTTCTTCCATCCTGCTTAACTGTCGGGTCGTCTGATTTCTTTAAAAACATGGGGGGTAGCCTTTCCGGAAGTGATGCGCCTTCATCGTTGACAGAAGGCAGAATAATCGAGGGTCTTAAAGAGGCCTTAAAAATAGGCACGGAGAATGCGGTCAATAAGCTTTCCTCTGAAGGCGGTTTTTTTAATAATCCGGAAATCAGGATCCCGCTTCCCGGTCCAATAAAAAAGATTGAAAAGAGTGCAGCGAGAGTCGGTCTGGGTGTTTACTTTGACTCATTTGAAAAGAGCATTAATACTGCGGCAGAAAAGGCAACGCCGCTTGCAAAAAAAATAGTGTTGAATTCCCTTAAAGGAATGACTTTTTCAGATGCAAAAAAAATACTTTACGGCAGGGATAATGAGGCGTCTCTATATTTTAAAGAAAAAAGTTTTGATGAACTTATGGATACCTTTAAGCCTGAAGTCCATTCTGCCATGTCAAAGACCGGTGTAGTTAAAAAATATCAGGACCTGGAGACAAGGGTCAGGAAAATTCCTTTTATTGAGGCGCTTCCTCTAAATTTTGATCTTGATAAATATGTAGCGGAAAATGCACTGAACGGAATATTTTTTATGCTTGAAAAGGAAGAAAAAAAGATAAGAGAGAACCCTGCTGCAAGGATAACAGAACTCCTGAGGGATGTGTTCGGGAGGAAACAGCAGATGCCTTAGATTTTTGAAACAGGGGG
>CAZSZQ010000030.1:0-17758 GCA_964610475.1 uncultured Desulfatiglans sp. | reverse complement strand
GGCTTTGACTCATAGTGTGTATGCAGGAGATGGTGCGCCTTTTTGCCTCCCGGCTCACCGATATACTCATCATACAGCTTTTTAATCATCGGATTATCATGTGAACACCTGATTTCCTGGGCCGCATCATCCTTATAGATACCCGCTGCCCGTTCTGTCCTTAAAAAGTCTGTAACACCGTAGGGCTGGCCGCCTCCGCCCACACATCCTCCGGGACAGGCCATTACCTCTATAAAATGATATGGAGGCTCTTCGCCCTTTAATTTTGCATCTTTCACCTTGTTAATCACATATTCCACATTGCCAAGGCCGTGGGCAACCGCCACCTTTACCTTTGTGCCCTTGATATCAATGACACCTTCCTTTACCCCCTTGAGGCCGCGGACAGCCTCAACATTGACATCCTTGAGGTTTTCGCCTGTAATATAATGGTATGCGGTTCTTATGGCCGCCTCCATAACACCGCCCGTAGTCGCAAATATTGTGCCGGCACCTGAATAGTCACCCATGATGTGATCAGGGTCATCACCAGGCAGATTCTTGAAATCTATACCGGACTGTTTGATCATCCTTGAGAGTTCTCTGGTCGTAAGCACTGCATCGGTATCCTGGATGCCGGATGCTGACATGTCCCTTGTCCTTGTGATCTCATATTTTTTTGCCGTACAGGGCATTATGGAAACCATATATATCTTTTTGGGGTCAATACCCTCCTTTTCCGCAAAATAGGTCTTGGTAAGGGCGCCCATCATCTGCTGGGGTGATTTGCATGTAGAAAAATGATCAATCCCTTCAGTCAGATATTTTTCCATAAAGTCAACCCATGCAGGGCAGCATGATGTGACAAGGGGCAGGGTACCGCCCTTTGTAAATCTGCTTACAAATTCGGTGGCCTCTTCTATTATTGTTACATCAGCGCTGAAATTGGTATCAAACACGGTCTTAAAACCCAGTTTTTTCAATACAGCATAGAGTTTTTTGGTAAGTAACTCACCCGGTTCATATCCGAATGCCTCGCCTATTGCCACCCTTACGGCGGGTGCGATCTGTACAATGCAGTATTTATCCTTGTCATGCAGGGCATGCCATACATCATAAGTGTTATCATACTCAACTATCGCACCGGTGGGGCAGTGTGCGGAACACTGACCGCATCTCACGCATGGAGAATCTGCAAGTAATATATCTCCTGCCGGGGCGATCCTGGTGGAGATACCTCGTCCGACAAAATTGAGGGCCCAGACATTCTGTATATTCTGACAGACATCCACACATCTGCCGCAGAGGATGCATTTGTCGGGAACAAGTACAATATTACCCGTTGAAAAATCCTTTGGCATCTCTTTTTCATAGGTATGAAATGGTATTCCCCTGATTACAAAATCGGCGGCAAGTTTTTGAAGCTCGCAGTTGTTGTTCCTTCCGCAGTGGAGGCAGTCGTCCGGATGGTTTGACAGGATCAGCTCAAGCACCGTCTTTCTGATCTGTATGATCTCGGAATCATGGGTGGTGACCTCCATTCCTTCACTTATAGAAGTACAGCATGACCTCAGAAGTTTATTGGAACCTTTTATCTTTACTACACATATCCCGCAGCCTGCGGTTGCGTCAAGATCGGGATGTTTGCAAAGGGTCGGTATTTTTACATAAACCTTCTGTGCTGCCTCAAGGATTGAAGTTCCTGCCTTTACTTCCACAGGCATATCATTAATTTTAGCCTTTATCATTTTATTGTCTGTCATATGTCTATCCCCTGTTTATGGCATCAAATTTACATTTGTTGTAACATTCACCGCATTTGATACACACGGCTTTGTCGATAACAAACCCTGAGTCTCTGTCTCCGCTGATGGCCGATACCGGGCAACCCCTCTTGCATACACCGCATCGTGAACATTTTTCCGGATCAATGGCATAAGTCAGCAATTCAAGACATTTACCCGCCTTGCATTTTTTGTTCAGGATATGATCTTCATACTCGTCATAAAAATATTTTAAAGCTGACTGGATCGGGTTGCTGGTGGTCTGACCAAGGCCGCAAAGGGATGCCTTCTGCATTGCATTGCCTATGCGTTTCATCTTGTCTATATCCTCAATACTGCCATTGCCCTTTGCTATGCCCTGTAAATATGTGAGGAGCTGTCTTCCTCCAAGCCTGCACGGTGCACATTTGCCGCATGACTCATCCACTGAAAACTGGAGGTAGAACTTGTTCACATCCACCATGCAGTCATCTTCATCCATTACAATCATGCCGCCTGACCCCATCATGGAGCCAAGGGCTATCAGGTTATCATAATCTATTGGTGTATCAAGAAACTGTTCGGGGATAACCCCCCCGGATGGTCCGCCGGTCTGAACTGCCTTGAATTTTTTATTGCCGCGTATTCCGCCGCTTACTGTAAAGATGATATCCCTGAGAGTGGTCCCCATGGGCACTTCGACCAGGCCGGAGTTCTTTACCTTTCCGGTTACTGCAAAGACTTTTGTTCCTTTGGATTTATCCGTGCCTATCTTGTTGAACCAGCCGCTGCCTCTTGAAATGATAACCGGTATGTTGGCCAGGGTTTCAACATTATTTATAACCGTGGGTTTTCCCCACAGACCTTTTACAGCAGGAAATGGAGGCCTCGGCTTCGGCATGCCCCTGCCTCCCATAAGGGATGCAAGAAGGGCGGTTTCTTCACCGCAAACAAAAGCGCCTGCGCCGTAACGGATCTCAATGTTAAAACTAAAATCACTCCCCATGATGTTGTCGCCCATCAACCCCATTTCGGTTGCCTGTGCTATGGCTATCTCCAGCCTCTTTATGGCAAGGGGATATTCAGCCCGGATATATATGAAACCTTTATTTGATCCGACTGTATAACCGGCGATGGCCATCGCCTCGATAATGGAATGAGGATCTCCTTCGAGAGTGCTCCTGTCCATAAAGGCGCCTGGATCTCCTTCATCTGCATTGCAGACAATATATTTGATGTCGCCTTCTGCTTTTTTGCTGAATGCCCATTTGTCGCCTGTCGGGAACCCTGCTCCTCCGCGTCCTCGAAGGCCGGATTTTTTAATCTCATTGATTACATCGTCAGGGCTCATCTCGAATAACACCTTTTCAAGGGCTGAATACCCTTCCCTGGCGATATACTCATTTATGTTTTCCGGATCGATTACCCCGCAATTTCTTAACACTATCCTGTACTGCTTGTCGGCAAACGGTACTTCAAGCTTTTTAACCGGCTTCTTATTGAGGATAAAATCACTGACTATTTTTTTAATATCACCGGTCCCTGTGCATCTGAAGCAGACATTATCAGGAAGGATTCTTACCGGGGTGATATCCTGATCGATTTTACCTGCCATTATGGCATCTACAACCTGCACGGAGTCGGTAAGGTCATTTTCGCCCAGTTCCTTAATGAATGCATCAAACATTCTTTCATTTTTATCTATGCCGGCATCAGACTCCCGGTATAATAGAATATATCTGTTGATTGACATTTGGGTTATTCTCCTTCCTTTAGTATATCCTTTGAGGGTTTGTCCTGGATAAGGTTGCCGATAAGTCTTTTCCTCAATATATGCCTGTCCATGATCTCACGGGCTATTTCAGGGGTTACTCCCCCGTAAATTATGTCCGGCATGCCCGGCACCTTTATTTCCACCGTAGGCTCGGACGCACATAAGCCCATGCATCCGGTCCGGCGCAGTATTGTCCCGGTCAGGTTTTTTGCCTTTATTTCCTTCTGAAAAACATCATATGTTTTACCTGCTCCTGCGGCTATGCCGCATGAACCCAGACCGACAATAATTTCGGTATTTTTTTCCTTTGATGACCTGAGAGAATCTCTCAGGTCCCTGAATTGTGTTCTGTTCAGTTTTGACATAATTCCCTCCGGGAGAGTTATTTTTTAAATTGTGAAAGTATCTTTGTAAGGTCCTCTTTTTTCACTTTGCTGAAAATTTCACCATTTATATTCATTACCGGTGAAAGACCGCAACAGCCTATACAGCGGACTGCCTCTATGGAATACAGTTCATCGGGAGTCGTCTGGTTCACCCCTACCCCAAGAATGTCTTCCATCTCCTGCAAAAGGTCCTCTCCCCCGTTCAGATAACATGCTGTGCCGATACATACCTGGATCAGGTATTTCCCCGGTTTTTTAAGCTTGAACAGGTGGTAAAAGGTCAGGACGCCGTATATCTTGGCAAGTGGTGCGCCAAGAAGCTCCGTAAGCTGTAATGCCGCACTCCTGGGCACATATCCGTATTCTTCCTGCACCTTGTGAAGTATCATAATGAGGTTGCCCGGCTTATCTTTCCATTCCTCCACATATTCGAGTATCGCCGGTGAAAAGTCAAAGGATCGGTTTGCTTGCTCTGCCATTAATGCCCTCCGTCTATATCTTGTTTGTTTTAAAAGTAAAACCGGTTTTTAAAACCGGAAAAACATCCCGGGTTAATCTTTTAATCGGTCCCAATTGACTTGTAGTGCCGGAGGGGATTTAAGATACATTATAATTAACCAAAGAGTAAGCCGGGCAACTTTTATAGTATCATATCTTCCGCTTTAACTTTTCTGAGCAGGAAAATTACTTTCAGTGGTAACATTACTTATTCAATCGATCAATATAATGCTTTGGCATGTATATGCCCCCTGGGTTTTTTAATATATCTTCAGTATTAAAGATAGATTCACCCCGACAACAACCAATTTCAAAACCAATTAAATTTGAATGAGCAAGGTATGTGCCATTACAGAAATTGCCAAATGATCATAACATATTGATATTAATATAATTTGAAATTGAGTTTGCCCGTATCGGGAAAGATATGATGCCTGGAGTGTAATTCTTTTTTCCAATGTGTAAAAAAGGGAGACATCAGCATGGTTTACGGTTAAACAGATAGTATCAGGGCCGGGATAATTTTTCGAGTATACCGTTGAGGAGATATAGTTCTTCTTTTGTCAGATTTTTATATTGAGAAACATGAAATTCTACAAACATTTCAGCTGCTGTAAACTCCCAATTTTTTCTGAAAGCCGAATCCCGTAGTGTCGCAGACAGGAAATACAACATGGTGTATATATGTGATATACACCATGTCAGGAGTTTTTCTTTTGAAATCATTATGCTCTTAGCTGAATATCTGAATGCCGGTAACCATTCCTAGTATCTGATATAAGTCGGGACCATTGTCCCGTATTTTGCCTTCAAGTTTTCCCAGTTTTCAGGCAGCTTGATTTCTCTTGTGACAAAATAGTTACCAAACCCGCCTGCACTCGATAACAGCCCCATCCATACACCAGGCCCGCCTGCAACCACTATTGCAAAATCTTCATTCTTAAGTGCGCCAAATCTGCGGCTCTCATTTGTTGCAGCTTTTTCAATAATAAAGTCTTTAACCCTCTGTTTGGACCATCCTTCGCTCGCGAACCTATTCGCATGATCAGGGATTACTATCAAGGTGGATAATGCCCCGGGGTTCGTGCCGGCAAGGGTTGTGGCAATACCCTCTGCAGTGGTCTGGGCGGGAATCGTCTGTGTGTATCGGTTGGGGAACATCACAGTAACAGTGCTTGAATCCCTGTTATACCCGAATTCAACATGGAGAGGGTCCCACGGGCTCAGCTCTTCATTTTCGCCGATTACAAGGGAATATTTTAAGGGATCACCCAGCGTCCCCATATCCTCTATACCTTTTCTTGCACCGCCGATGTTTTTTACGATAAGACCAAGCGCCCTCCCTATTGCAGAATTGGCAATATTCCCGGGGCTCATCATACCTGAACTGCAATTGATATGGATATCATTCCTTATGGGGCCGTTTATAATCAGCAGCGGCGCCCATGAACCAGTACTTACCTCAAAGGTGTCAAAACGTGTTTTGGGGTCTGATAAGGCGTCAACCGTCGCTATTAATACCGGCAGATGGGTTGGTAATGCCCCGGCCATGACCGCGTTTACTGCAATCTTTTTAATGGTGGCCTTACCCATCCTCGGGATCAGTTTTGTAACTACATGGTCCGGTGGAAGATCAGTACCCTTCAGCATCTCATCTACCCTTGCCTGTGTTGGCGGGGTAATGGGGAGCCCGTCTCCCCAGCCTTTTCTGTAATAAAACTCATTAATCCGGTCATAAGTGCCTTTAAAGGCAATTTCAGGTTCTGCTTCAGCCTTTACTTTCGGGGATTTTTCCTCTTCAGTCAGAGGCCGGGTAAGCGCCCCGATAATTTCATCTAATGCTTCATCTATGCCCTTTCTGATATTTTCAGCGTCAGTGGACTCACACAAGATGGTTGTTCCAAGGGCGCGAATCCCGGGCATGCCTTTACCGGAGGCAGCAGAGTGTACATCATTTATAAAGCCGTTATTCGCCAGTAACACGACCGGCGTTCCAAGGTCCTCAATGGCAACTCCATTATATGCGAGGAACTTTGTACAGGAGCCTCAGTCCCCTACCACAGCAACAACGGCATTAACTCCTTTGGCCCAGGCAGTGAACCTTTCCCTGTTTTCAGTTACAGATTCGTCGACATTTGGTAATGTTGAATGAAAAAGGATGGTTTCTATATCCGGAAAACGTTCTTTAAGTCTTTTTTCGACCTCAGTGACAATAGGTACGGCAGCCCGTTTAAAGTTTGCAAAGAGACCTATTTTTTTGCCAGCCAGAGAATCCGGCCTGGGTGATATGCCCCTTAGCGGAATCGGGTCAACATCTGCCCAGGGGCTGAGAACCTCATGCTGTGTCTCAGTACCGGAAGCATCCCCGGTCTTTTCTTCGGGCGCACTGCCATTACATGCGAATGCTGCCGCGATGGTGAATAACATCATGACTGATAGTTTTATAAAGCGTAACATATCTATTGCCTCCTTTATTTTCTTTGTTATATATGCCCAAAAGCATGATGAGTTTTTACTTGACCGGTTCTTGTTCTTTATTGTAAGCATTTAAAATATATATAAGTAATATGTATATCCTGTACTTATATGGAAGCCGTTCCAACATGTCAAGGGTTATAAGAGAAGGAGCAGTTATGAAGACAACAAGACGCCCGGGTTATTACGCAATGGTTTCAGCGATTACAGTCATCTTTACTTTCCTTGTTTTTCCGTTATCTTATGGTGCTGAGGAAGATATCCCCAGAATAACTATTGAAGAATTGAAAAAGATAATGGATCAGGGAGAAGAAATAACAGTAATCGATACGCAGCCCATAAATATATACGACAAAGGACATATCAAAGGGGCCTATTCCATCCCGTGGAAATCCCAGCTTGCCCTTGAAGATGTATTTGCATTACCCAGCGGTGTGCCGATAGTTACATACTGTGCCTGCGGCCCCGGTGAGGCGGACAGTGCGGATTTTGCCAGGCAGTTGATGAAGATGGGCTACAATGATGTAAAGGTGCTTAAAGATCCTGCGATAGAGGGATGGATCAAGGCCGGGTACCCGATAGATAAAAAATAGGGCATATCTGGTTTTTATAAATGTCATTTTGAGGGGTGCCGTTGACGTCACCTTAAAGGGGGATAGCCATGACTTCAAACCAGAATAATGTGATTAATGCTGATCCTCGTGAAACCATTGACAAGTCTCCCATGAGTCTTCTGCAGATAATTATTATAGTCCTGATGGCAGGTCTGAACGGCCTGGATGGTATAGATGTTCTTTCTATAAGCTTTTCATCCACAGGGATTGCCCATGAATGGGGGATAAATAAGGGAGGTCTCGGCATCGTTCTTTCCATGGAACTCTTTGGAATGGCTGTCGGATCAATACTCCTTGGCTGGATGGCAGATACAATCGGCAGGCGTAAAACCATGATCGGATGTCTGATAACAATGGCAATCGGCATGTTCATGGTGACAACTGTCAGCAATATTATCCAGCTGTCAATATGGCGGGTCATTACCGGTCTTGGCATCGGCGGTCTGCTTTCGTCCATTACCGCAATAACTGCGGAGTTTTCCAATCTGAAAAAACGTTATCTGTGTGTATCAATCATGGCGATAGGGTACCCCATTGGCGGCGCCATATGGGGTGATCTTTCCGCGCGGCTCCTTGCGGAACACAGCTGGCGTTCAATCTTTTACTTCGGGGCCATTCTGACCACTGTATTTATACCGCTGTCCTATCTTCTGGTACCTGAATCGGTTCACTGGCTTGTACGTAAACAGCCAAAGGGCGCCCTTAACAAGGTCAATAAAACATTTAAACGGCTTGGACAAAAGGGTGTCACTGTCCTGCCGGAAATTACAGCAGAGGTACGCAAAAAATCCTTTGGAGACCTGTTTTCACCCGGATTGAGAAGTTCAACCATAACAATAACTGCCGCCTATTTTCTGCAGATAACCACCTATTATTTTATTCTTAAATGGCTGCCCGATGTTATTGTTGGTATGGGTTTTACCCAATCGGACGGCGCTATCGCACTCAAGTATGCCAATATCGGGGGTATGACAGGGGGAATAATACTGGGGATGTTGACCCTGCAGCTGGATCTTAAAAAAATTACCATGGCAGTGCTGGCACTGTCGGCTGTTTGTATAGGTTTTATCGGATATGTTCCGGCCGACCTTGGTTATATTAAATTTATTGCCTTTCTTTGCGGGTTTTTCGGAAATTCGGGTATCATAGGTATGTATGCCCTTTTCCCGGCGGTGTTTCCAACACATATAAGGGCATCAGGCACAGGTTTTACTGTAGGAGTGGGCCGCGGCGGGGCAATCCTTTCACCGATTATTGTGGGGTTCATGTTCCAGGCCGGGTTGCCGTTACACGTAGTAACAGTGATTATAAGCACAGGTGCCTTTATCGCTGCCGGAGTGCTTATAATCCTTAAATTTAAAAAATAAAATCTGTTTTCTTAAAATGAGCTGTATCTGATGAGGAGTTTCGGTAATATGCTGAAACTCCTGTTTTATTGTTTTGTTTATAGATCGAATTATTTATGCAATATAGATAGGAAGGGTTCAAGGGGTCCAGGATTCGAGGGTTCAAGTGTTTGTTTTTAAGCTTTTCCCTCGAACCCTTGACTCCTAGAACCCTTGAACCCTGTTATAAATGGAGATTTTTTCATGTCTGTAAATCAAGTTGATAATAATTTAAAGCAACCTGGAACGAACGCAGATACCCCAAAGGAACGCTCATTCTTCCTGACATCCCTGCCGATTTTTGTTCTTGCTCATGCGACGCATCATATCCTGACAGCAATTCCTCAGCCTATGCTTCCGTATATGAAGAAGGAATTTAACCTTAATTACACAGAGACAGCGGCAATAACATCTGCCTTTTCCATATCAGGGGGGCTTTCTCAATTACCTTCAGGCTTCCTTGCAGACAAAATAGGCCCCACGATCCTTATAACGATGGGGATACTGGGTGTTGCTATCGGCGGACTTTTTATAGGGTTATCCACCAGTTATTATATGCTTCTGGCTGCACTTGTCTTTATGGGTCTTATGTCCGGCGGTTATCACCCTGCTTCAACACCGCTTATTTCCATGTCTGTTCCTGTTAATCAGAGAGGCCGTGCACTGGGGGTACATCTGATTGGCGGGAACAGCAGTTTTTTTATCGCCCCGATGATTGCGGCCGTTATCGCCGGTATATGGGGCTGGAGGGGTGTTTATATCACCCTTGCGATACCAACCGGCATACTTGGTTTTTTATTTTATCTGTATCTTAATAAAAGATACGGCAAGGCCCACATTGAGGCAATGAAGCGTAAGCAGAGCGAAGAACGCCCGCCGCAGGAGGGCCATAAAAGACGCCTGTGGGCATTCCTGGTGATGATGGTTCTGGGCGGCGGTGCAGCTGCCTCTGTTCACCCCTTTCTCTCAGTATATATGGTTGATGCCCTTGGGGCATCCAATGAAGTCGCGACTGCATCCATGTCTATTATATTCTCTTCGGGGGTGTGGGCAGGGCCTCTTGGAGGCTATCTGTCCGATAAACTGGGAAGCGCCAAGGTCATCATTGTTACGGATATCCTGAGTGGACTCATGATATTTGCATTAAAGGAAGCGGATTATGGATGGGGACTGTGGAGTGTACTCTGGATAATAGGGTTAATCCATGCGCTTCGCTTCCCTGTAGCCGAGGCCTTTATCATCAGTCAGACAGAGGCAAAATACCGTTCCACCGTCTATGGAATATATTATTCCACCATGCAGTATACAGGCGCAATTTTTGCCCCGATAATGGGTTATTTTATCCAGGACTATGGTTTTCATGCGATGTTTACTTTCTCTGCCTATGCGGTTACTGCCGTTGCCATTATTACCGCCTTTTTTATTTATGATGCGAGGGACTAGAGGGGAGGACTACGATACAAGTCCTGATAACCAGCATTGTTACTTTTTATACTTTATTGGGTTTAAACAAACAGGCGCATAGCTCATGGCACAGAAAAAAGTTTTTAAAGTCATTACCTTGCGCCGTGCGCCTTGAGCCCTGCGCCTTTATTTCTTTTCTGTCCTCTCCTCCAAACCGTCAATGAGCTTCTTGCTCATTCCGGGGATCTCCTTCTCACCGACTCAACCTTTGTGTAGTCATAATATCCCATGCGGGCAAGAGGATGTATCTTTGGAATGTCCGGCTTGCCATCGGGTGATATAAATTCGTCACTGATATGTATTCTCACCACTCTTCCTGTTATGATATCGACCGGGTCCATGGGACTGCTGCCGGGCAGCCTTATTGTCTGGTAATATTTACTCTTCGCTGTATCTGTCCTTTTCCATGCGTTTTTCAATCTCTTCGGCAAAGAGATTGAGGTCCAGAGGACAAGGGTACTGATTAATGTCTACATACTGACACTCGGATTGATTGCACTGTACAAACAGAGCCTTCTTATATTTTACATCAAGACAGAGTTTATTCATTAAAGTGATTTCAACATTCTCAGATACAACATTACAAAAATAGTCTTTTCCTCTTCCTTTTGCCAACAGATTGCTCCTTTCATTAAGTGGATAGCATATAAAATTTATCTTGCCCAATAGATTGTCAGCGTGAATCATTTACGAGAGACAGTTATTATGGATTTTCCGACTTTTTTAACGGTAAAGCAATTGTTGTATCAGAATCCATATCATTTCCCTCTTGAACACCATTGAAATCCTGGATATTTTTACCCTGCCTGCGATCCAGCTTTTCCTTGGCTTTTTCCTTTCGTTTTGTCTCTTTCAAATGTTTTTTAAAGGTATGATTATTTCGTTTTGTCATGATCTTCCCTTTTATAGTTTTATTGAAAAAAATACTATTATTTAGTCCCTGACGCTGTTAACCGCTTCCTTTAACACTTTTCCTGCTGAAAATTTGAGAACATTTCCGGCCTTAATTTCCATTGACTCACCGGTGTAATGGTTTCTTCCTTTTCTTGCCTTCCTTCTGACAACCTTAAATGAGCCAAAACCTGGGAGGATGAAAATATCCTTCTTTTTTAAAGCATCTTTTATCTGAGAGAAAATAGAATCCACAATTATATGAGCCTTATTTTTTGAGCCAACAATCTTTGCCAATTCTTCAGTTATATTCCCCTTGTTCATAACAGATCCTTATTATAAAATTTTTAAAAATTGAGTGCTTCCCTTAAAAAGATCGATTGATGCACATAATTGAAAAGTTGACATTTTCTCTCCTTATAATAAGTAATATTTTAAAATGCAGCCATGAATGGTTTTATTCTGAATCAGGCGGACTGTGACTTAATCTCTGCCTGTGTTACCTGTAGAGATTTTCAATTCCTGGATGCATTTTGTATTGTAACCAGCTGTCTTTCCAGGTTCTTTATATCTTTATTCAATGACAGCTTCTCCTGATCGAGCCTTCTTAAAACCAGAGTATTTGTACTTTTACTGGCATGGGTAATTTCAGAGTTGACTTTGTTCAGGCTGTTCTTTTTATTCAGTAACCGGAGCCGAATCTGTTTTATGGATGACATATTTTTTCTCCTATTAAAGTAGTTGGTTTTAATAAAACATCTTATACCTTATGTAATCATATAAATAGGTAGTGGGATAACGCACGGGCTAATGCTAATTTTTTCTGCCATGGTTTCCGGCTATCCAATTGTCAATTATATTTTTGTCAAACCTCCATACATTACCGATCCGAATTGAAGGGATTTTGCCTTCTTTTGATAATTTACATATTGTTATTTGATGTAATTTTAAGTACCTTGCTATCTCTTTAGTTTTCATAAGCTCTGCCAAAATAGTCACCCCCTTTCCTTTTTTTAAAACAAAATAATAACACAATTCGATATCCATGATTTTCAGAAATATGTTTTTTCAATCAGGATTTTTTATTACCAGTGATTAACTCATCAATCTCGACACGGTTCAAAGTCTCTTTCTCAAGGAGGGCGGCGGCTATCCGGTGAAGCGCTTCCAGGTTATTATTGATAAGCCGTGATGCATTCTTATATGCCGTGATAACGATTGCGTTTATCTCTTTATCGATCTTTCTTGCTGTAGATTCGCTGAAATCTCTATGCTGGTTGATCTCTCTGCCCAGGAATATAAGCTCATTTTTCCTGCCAAAGGTGAGAGGTCCCAGGCTTTCACTCATGCCATGCTCACATACCATCTTTCTTGCCAGATCAGACGCCCTTTTTATATCGTTCTCTGCGCCGGTTGTCTGAATATTCAACGCAATCTCTTCGGACACCCTGCTGCCCATTGATATACATATAATGCCTTCCAGATAATCGTATGAATAAATGTGTTTTTCGTCCATGGGAAGTTGCCAGGTAAGGCCAAGGCTCCTGCCTCTGGGTGTAATCGTAACTTTATGTATGGGGTCGGCATTGGGAAGAAGCATGGCCAAAAGGGCATGTCCCGCTTCATGATAAGCAGTTGTCTTCCTGTCTTTATCACTGATGACCATACTTTTGCGGGCAGTTCCCATCATGACCTTGTCCCTCGCTTCTTCAAAATCCGCCATTTCGAGGCTCTCTTTACCGCCCCTGGCTGCCATCAGTGCGGCCTCATTTACCATATTTTCAATATCAGCACCTGTGAACCCAGGAGTCCCCCTTGCCAGAATATTGATGTCAACATCGCCTGACATGGGCGTTTTTCGTGAATGAACTTTCAGTATTCCAATTCTCCCTGATATATCAGGCACAGGAACAACAATCTGCCTGTCGAATCGCCCCGGTCTCAACAGGGCCGGGTCAAGTACATCGGGTCTGTTTGTAGCAGCAATAAGGATTACTCCCTCATTGGTTTCAAAGCCGTCCATCTCAACCAGTAACTGGTTAAGGGTCTGTTCCTTTTCATCATGGCCACTGCCTAAACCTGCACCTCTCCTCCGGCCAACTGCATCTATCTCGTCCAGAAATATGATACAGGGAGCATTCTTTTTCCCCTGCACAAAGAGGTCTCTGATCCTTGATGCGCCAACGCCTGCAAACATCTCAACAAAATCCGAACCACTTATACTAAAAAAGGAAACATCAGCCTCTCCGGCAATAGCCTTTGCCAGCAGAGTCTTCCCTGTGCCTGGCGGACCTACCAGCAGTACTCCCTTGGGAATTCTTCCTCCGAGTCTTGTAAATTTTTCAGGATTTCGAAGAAAATCTACAATCTCCTCCAATTCTTCTCTTGCTTCATCAATCCCGGCTACATCCTTGAATGTGGTTTTTACCTGGGAATCAGACATAAGCCTGGCTCGACTTTTTCCGAATGAAAAGGCGTTTCCATTGCCTCCCTGAAACCGGCGTATAAAAAATAACCACACTCCTACAAGTAAAAGTATCGGTCCCCAGGATATGAACATCATTAACCATGAGAAGTCCTTTTCCGGTAATGCAGATATCTTTATCCCTTTGCCTTTAATCAAATGAAACAATTTGGGATCTGCAGGAACATATGTATTAAATGGTCCATCGACAGTTATCCCTGATATGTTATTTTTCTGTATAACGATCTCAATAACTTTACCGCTCTCAACCCTGTTTAAAAAATCACTGTAATTTAGCAAAGGGACCCTATTCAGTGGTTTGAAGTCACGAAACAGCATAAATAATGTGAGGACAATGATTATCAGGATTCCAAGTTTTTTATAATATGGTTTCAATTCAGTATTTCCTGCCGGCAGGGACTTCTTCGAAGAGCTATGTCATTCACGGTTGAGTTATAGATTGCCGACTCATTGTCAAAAACCACAACCTCCATAATCTCACCTTCCAGAGGCCGAATGTAGAGGTTAAGATTCCTGGCTTTTATAAATTTAAAACCGGTCATGTCCAGAAGCGCCCGGGTGAGATCCTTGTCCATCCGCCATTTACCAGGAGGCTCTCTGATTGTGGAAAGGAGCTTTTGAATAAGGCTGTCGAGCTTTCTCTTGAGTTTCATATTTTTTTTGAATGACATACTTGCTGATCCACTCAAATCCCGGAATTTATATAATAATTGAAGGCTGAGTATGATTTGCGGCTCAGCCGGAGATTGTTTCGGTATGAAATATTACTAACCAGACTGATTAATGGCTCGCGGCGTCGCCAAAAGCTGCTCCACATCCTGAGTATAATCCTCGGAATGGAATAAAAATTTTTATCGCATGAGATCATTTCATCGATTATGCCTTCAAGCGAAAAATTTTTATATCGGGCTACAGGATATGTAAGTGTGTAATATTTCCAGTCTTCGGGGAACCGGTTAAGGGCTATACGGTCCTCCGATTTCATTTGATCCCACAGGCGCGTGCCAGGCAGGGGTGTGAGAAACAGCGCATTGAGACTATCCACGCCATACTGACTCGCAACACTGGCAATATGCTTACCTATACCCGGTTCATCGATGTCCAGTCCAATGATAAAAGACCCCACAACAAGTATGTGGTGCCGCTGTATGCGCTGCACCGAAGCCTTAAAATCCCTGTTTTTCAAGATATTGTATTTTTCCCCGGGTTCCTTTAACCCTTCGGGAGAGGGTGTTTCAAAATCGATAAATAAACCCCTGCAGCCTGCTTTTGCTGCCAGACTCAGGAGTTCCTCGTCATCGGCAAAGTTAATACCGGCCTGCGCAACCCATTCCTTTTTAAGATTCGCCCATGCCATAACCCGGAATAATTCCTTGGAGCGTTCTATGTGCCTCTTACTTGTTCCGATAAGGTTGTCATCAACAATCAGAACATGTTTTTCGCGGATCGATCTGAACTCTTTTACCACATCCGGGATGGGCCGCTGGCGGCAGTTAGCTCCATTAAAAGCCGTCACACTGCAGAAGTTGCAGTTCAACGGGCAGCCGCGGGTAGTTTGAATGGCGCCGAAGGCATAGTCCATGGGCAATAAATCATGACGGGCAGATGGGATTTCTTTTATTTGTGCGAGTCCTCCTTCATATAGGCCCTTCAGGCAACCTTGCCGGGCGTCTTCAAGTACCAGCGCCCATACGCCTTCTGCTTCCCCGGTTACAACCGAGTCCACACGTTCCATGACCTCCTCCCGGCACATGGTTGCGTGAATTCCGCCCATGACGACAGGCGCGCCCTGTTTTCTGAACCACGCAGCCACTTCATAACCACGATTGGCCTGTGAAGTAAAAGCGGTAATGCCGACGAGATCAGGCCGGGGCATGGTACTATAGTCCGGTATGCCTAGGTTCTCGTCAAAAATTGAGATTTCCCAATCCGGCGGGGTCAAACCAGCCAGAACCATAAGGCTTAAGGGTTTCCACACCCGATACCGGTTCCACCGGTTTTTATTGACATTGACGATGCTTACAAGCGGGTTGGTCGGATTTATAAGATATAGCAGCATGGTGTTTATTTTTTCCCTGAGTCGATATTAATATGTGTCATCCTGCGGCATCATTGGCGCCGAGGATTTATTTTTTATAACCTTTTCGGCAACCATCGCCTCAGTTGTCATCAGGAGGCCTGCAAGAGATGCTGCGTTTTGAAGAGCAAATCGCGTTACCTTGGTTGGATCTATAATTCCGGCATTCATCAGATCTTCATACTCACCTGTTTCTGCATTGAACCCGAAACCACCCTTTCCCTCAATAACATGCTGAACCACAACAGATCCTTCAAAGCCTGCATTGTTTGCGATCTGCCTCATAGGTTCTTCCAGTGCACGTTTAATAATATTGGCGCCAAGCTGCTCCTCCCCCTCAAACAATGCATTTTCAATGACCTTGATGGTTTGTATGTATGCCACACCGCCGCCCGGAACAATACCTTCTTCTACTGCCGCGCGGGTAGCGTGAAGCGCATCTTCAATCCTGTCTTTTTTCTCCTTCATCTCAGATTCGGTGACGGCCCCAACCTTTATAACCGCTACGCCGCCGGTTAATTTTGCCAGGCGCTCCTGTAACATTTTTTTGTCATAATCTCCTGTTGTCTCTTCTATTTGAGCCTTGATCTGTTTTACCCTCCCTGCAAGTTCCTGGGCATTGCATTCACCATCGATAATAGTTGTGTTTTCCTTGTCAATGGTAATGCGGCCGGCCTGACCCAGGTCTTTCAATGTAAGGTTTTCCAGTTTAAAGCCCAGTTCCTCATTTATCACCCGTCCTCCTGTAAGGACTGCAATATCTTCCAGGGTTGCCTTTCGTTTATCACCAAAGCCAGGAGCCTTAACAGCCGCGCATTTTAGTGTACCCCTCAATTTATTAACCACCAGTGTTGCCAGTGCCTCTCCTTCAACATCTTCTGCAATGATTAAAAGAGGCCTGCCGTCTTTAGCTACAGCTTCCAGAATGGGGAGTAAATCCTGCATATTTTTGATTCTTTTTTCATGCAAAAGTATATAGGGCTCTTCAAGTTCAACTGTCATCCGCTCAGCATCTGTTACAAAATAGGGGCTCAGATAACCTCTGTCGAACTGCATCCCCTCAACAACCTTGAGGGTTGTCTCCATTACCCTGGCTTCCTCTACTGTAATAACACCTTCCTTGCCCACTTTTTCCATGGCTTCGGCGATAATGTCACCGATAGTCTTATCATTGTTAGCCGATATGGTGCCGACCTGGGCGATCTCTTTTTTATCCTTTGTAGATTTGGATATCTTTTTCAACTCTGCCACCACAAGAGCAACAGCCTTGTCAATGCCTCTTTTGATGTACATAGGGTTGATACCAGCAGCCAGAAGCTTAACGCCCTCACGATAGATTGCCTGGGCCAGAACTGTAGCAGTTGTTGTTCCATCACCCGCCACATCGGAAGTTTTGGAGGCCACGTCCTTTACCATTTGCGCGCCAATGTTTTCAAACTTGTCCGCTAGTTCAATCTCCTTTGCTACGGTTACGCCATCCTTGGTGATCCTGGGCGCTCCCCATGATTTTTCAATAAGTACATTCCGACCTTTAGGACCAAGGGTAACCTTAACTGCATCTGCCAGTGTATCAATACCTTTCAACATCTTTTCTCTTGCTTTTCCGCCATACTTAATCTCTTTTACAGCCATTACTTGTTTCTCCTTTAATTATTTCCCATAATCCTGTCGCTTAATGGTCTTATTTTCATTACTATACCCCGATTTAAATTGTTTAATTTAGACTCGGTGGCATGGGATGCTCTCCGACTGTCGTTTTGTCAGGCCTGCCAGCATTTTCATTCCCTGCCACTGTCATACCTTTTTTCAGCTTATTGATTTCCCGATTCAGGCTTCTCAATTGAAGTGATTTCTTCACCAGCCTTGGCAAGGTCAGAACCGCGACAATGGCACCGCCAATTAAAGAGGAATAAAAGATCAATGCTGTAATAGACATCTGGATATCCCAGATGATAAATTTTACCCCC
>CAZSZQ010000029.1:16224-27725 GCA_964610475.1 uncultured Desulfatiglans sp. | reverse complement strand
ATTAAAATTTGAGGAATTAGTATCGGAGTTTTCGGCCATATTGATTAATGTAAAGGTTGAAGATGTAAAAAAAGAACTCGAATCATGGCTTAAACGATTTGCTCAATTAATGGATGTTGACCGATGTGCGATAGGTCAATATGAAAAGGATTTCAGTATATATAGATTTATCTGTACTTATATAAACTCTAATCTTGATCCGGCACCGCCTGCCTTTCCAGAGGTAATTAATAATGCCGGAAGATACGGACTTGAAAAATTTCTTATGAATGGGGAATATATCAAGTTTGACAGCATAAATGAAACCCTGCCGGATAATTTGAGATTATGGGAGCAGAAAGTAAGATATGAAGGGACAAGATCCATACTCATGCTGCCTCTTATTGCCGGTGATACACTTATAGGGAGTATGGTTTTTGCTTCACTTACTCATGAAAAAAGGTGGACAGATGAATTAATAAGAAGACTTAATCTCGTGGCTGAAATATTCGCAAATTATCTTATGCGTGAAAGAATAGATGCAGAGCTGGATAACTACAGGGAGAGTCTCGAAGAAATGGTGAAAGAGCGAACCGCCCGCCTTGAAGAGGCTCAGAGGGAACTGGTTTTAAATGAAAAGATGGCCACACTGGGAAGATTGACCGCCACGGTGAGTCATGAATTGAGAAACCCGCTTGGCACAATAAGGACTTCCGTCTTTTCAATAGGAAAACGCATAAAAGGTCATGATAACAAAGTTATGATTGCACTTGAGCGAGCTGAAAGGAATATCAGGCGCTGCGATCTGATCATAGATGAGCTACTGAACTATTCCCGGATTAAGGAGTTGATACTTGAACCGACATCACTTGATGACTGGATAAAAGGGGTACTTGACGAAACAAAACCTCCTTTTGGAATTACTGTCAAGACAGAGTTAAATGCTGGCGTCATAATCAACATTGATCAGGAACGTTTCAGGCGAAGTATGATCAATATACTTACAAATGCCTATCAGGCCATAGAAGAAAAGGCTTCTGATGAACCGGGAATTGTGATAATCCGTTCCCGTAAAGAGCTAAACAAAATTATAATAGAAATATCAGACAATGGTATAGGATTTGAAATGGCAATCAAAAGCAGGCTGTTTGAACCGCTCTTCAGCACCAAGGCTTTTGGAGTAGGACTTGGAATACCCATTACCAGGCAGATAATTGAGCAGCACGGTTTTCAAATGGATATGCATGGGGAACCTCAAAAAGGAGCCTCTGTAACAATAACCATACCGGTCATTGATAAAGTAATTAATAACAATTAAATCGGAGATATTAACATGAAAAGCCTGAATATTTTTATAGTTGATGATGACAGGGATTTTGCTGAGAGTCTTGCTGATATCTTTGAAATAGAGGGTCATAAATGTGAAATGGCCCATGACGGTGAAGCTGCTATCAATAAGCTTGTGGAAAAAGATTTTGACCTGACCTTTATGGATATAAAGATGTCAGGCAAAAACGGCGTTGAAAGCTTTCTTGAGATAAGGAAGATAAAACCCAATGCAAAAATAATCATGATGACCGGTTACAGTGTTGAAGACCTGATAACCCAGGCAGTTGAAAACGGTGCATGGGGGGTACTCCATAAACCGCTGGACATGGAAAAGATCCTGGATATGGTAAATAGGATTACACCTACAGGCATTTTGATTGCTGATGATGATCCTGATTTTGTAAATAACCTGAAAGATGTGCTCGAAGATTCAGGTTTTGCTGTCTATCAGGCAAAAGATGGAAAGGAGGCTGTAGAACGGGTACAGAGAGATCATATTGATATTTTAATACTTGATCTGAAGATGCCTATACTCAATGGCCTTGAAACATTTCTTTTGCTGAAGGAAAAAGGGATCGCTATCCCCACAATAATTGTTACAGCCTATGCAGATACCGAAAACACTGCATTGGAAAAATTAAAGGCTTACTGCGTTAACGGAATACTAAATAAACCTTTTGACCCCCAAATTCTTATTAATATTCTCCACGATCTGGCAGAAGATCCTGAAAAGATATGTTATTAAAATTATTTTTCATTTTTTCTTAAAGGGCTTGATAATGCCTTTGGTAATCCCCTGTCTCAGTTTTATGATCTCATCGCGTTTATATGGAAAGCGTACGTCATGGCCCGGATGATTTGACATATCATCTCCTTTTGACATCCTGTATTTCCCTTGAAAAAGCACATGCATCCATTGGACAGGCTTATCGACCTTCAAGGTATTTATGGGGCAATGAACAATCCCCGCCGGTATATATATGATTGTTGTCTTATTTACTAAATGGCGTTCCTGTTTCCCCTCTTCTCCCATCATTATTTCTATCTCAGCACCAAATTCAAAGTAATTCTTAGGGTTCCCGCCGAAAATAAAAAAAAGTTCATCAACCTTGTGTGAATGAGGCTTGGCGATCATGGTCCCTGGCCGGCTCAAGCATAAGAGTTGCATCTCGATTGGAAAACCTGGAAATTGCAATCCATAACAGTCATCGTCCCCACAGATGTGAAGCATTGGTCCAAGTTCGATTGGTTCAGTTATAAAATACTTTCCATATTTTGTTTTTTTAGCCATTGTTTTGCCCCTCCTTGTCATTTTTGATGAAGTATATGAGAACAATATATTAGCGTCAAGTTCAATCTCAGCTCCCTGTCTTCTGTTCCTGTTCAGCCCTGTCCAGAAAATACATTGTTGCCCCGATTGGTGCGAATGAAAGGCTCAGGATATTAAAAACAGGAACAAGAAATAATATCCCGAAACCAAGGTGGAATGAAAAGCTCCTGATAAAAAAACCGAAGCGTTTATTAAAAGGTAAAAACCTTCTGGCAGGCGCAAGATCAGTGTTGTCCCATGAAAGAAACGCTACAGTAATTATTGAGGTAAAAATGGTCACTAGAGGGCCAAAAGGAGTAAGCCACCCGATTATTGTGAGTATTATTAGTATTAATACCGGGATAATAGCCCTTGGTATTTCCTGTTTAATAAGAAAAATGAGCTGCCTGAAATAGGAGGTATAATCCTGTTCTGAAACGCATCCATTCCTTATGTTTTCTGTTATCCTTGACATCATTTCCATTATCACCACAGAAAAAAGAATCTGAGAAAGCAGGTAGGATAGTACTGAAGTCAATATAATTAGAATTATTAAGATCAGCCACGACACAATATACCAAAGCCAGATTATCCAGAGACTTTCAGGTTTTGTCCATATTGCTGAAATAATGGCCTGCTGGTTAATGATAATAATACTCGCAAGACCGATAACCGCAATAATTACAACGAAAAAACGTAATAACCCTAGCAGAAGCAGTCTTGGTGTTTTGAATCCTAATTTTATACCTCGCAGATTGTATCTTACTCCGTCTATAATTTGCATTTTTTCCTTTTTCCCGGCGGATGGTCAGTTAATGCTTGTCCAGGCATTAAGAGAACGTTATTAATTATTTTGTTTCCAGGTTATAACATTAATCAGCTGCTTTGTATAACAAAGGTTAATTCTGTCAAGTAATTGACGAAAAGTACTTATGTGTAAATAATAAAATATTCTAAATAAATTTTCAGGTAGAATAAATACAATAAAAAGTTAGTTAATTGTATTAAATAATATCAATATTTATTCTCTTAGTCTTAATTAACAGATCTTCTTTTAAAACATTTATAGCTGCCTAAATAAATTAAAAAAAAAGATTGATATTTTTAAAAATGAAGTTAGAATATTGACATTAGTATAACCAGAGCCAAAATATTGGCGTTATAATATCAAATGAAATCAACTCATGCAGGGGAGTTATCTATGACTAAAGCAAAAATACTGGTAGTCGATGATGAATCAAAGATAAGAGAATCATTTTCGGACATCCTGAGCCTTGAAGACTTTGAGGTTGATACGGCTCAAAACGGTGAAGAGGCTATTAACCTGATTGATGATGATTATTATGATGTTGCGCTTATTGATTTGAATATGCCTAAGGTTGATGGAATGGCGGTTCTCAAATACCTGGTTGAGCATTCCATTGACACTATTGGGATTATTCTCACTGGTTATGCGACCATAAGAACCGCTGTCGAAGCTATGAAAGCCGGGGCATTTGACTACCTTGCCAAGCCGGTTAAGATGGAAGAGGTCATAATGGTTATAAACAGGGCATTGGAGTTTAGAGATATCAAAAGAGAAAATGTTGCTCTTAAAAACCAGTTGAAAAAGAAATATAAGTTTGAAAATTTTATAGGCGACAGTCCCGGGATACATCAAGTGTTTAGAGTGATCGAAAAGGTTGCTGATACAGACAGCACTGTTCTTATCTTAGGCGAATCGGGTACGGGAAAGGAACTCGTAGCCAAGGCTATACATTATAACAGTATGCGTCGTGATAAACCTCTTATACCGGTAAATTGCGGAGCTATACCTGAAGACCTGCTGGAGAGTGAACTCTTCGGCCATGAAAAAGGCGCCTTTACCAATGCTATAAGAACACGGATTGGAAGATTTGAACTGTCAAACGGTGGCACTATCTTCCTTGATGAAATCGCTGAGATGAGTCCCCATTTGCAGGTAAAACTGCTGCGCATCTTACAGGAACAGGAATTTGAAAGACTCGGGGGGACTAAAACAATAAAATGTGATATCAGGGTAATCGCTGCAACAAACAAGGATCTTGACAAACTTGTATTAGAAAATCAATTCAGGGAAGACCTGTATTACAGGTTAAGGGTTATCCCGATAGAAATCCCACCGCTCCGTGAAAGACGGTCTGATATCCCATTACTTATCCGTCATTTTGTAGATCTTATGATAAAAACAAGGGGCAAGGAAATTAAGGGGGTTTCTAAGGATGTAATAAAAGCTTTTATGAACTATGACTGGCCTGGAAATGTAAGGGAGCTTGAAAATATCATTGAACGAATGATAATCCTGACAGATGCTGACGAACTGACTATCCAGGATGTGCCTGATAAGGTGCTGCAAAAACAGAGGAGTGAGGAGGTTGGCCCCTCAATGATCCCTGATGATGGTTTTTCACTCAATAATGCTATTAATGAATATGAGCGTCTTCTCATTATCAGGGCGCTTGAAAAGGCTGATTGGGTTAAAAACAGGGCTGCCAAACTTTTAAATATGAACAGGACTACTCTCGTAGAAAAGATTAAAAAACAGGGGATAGAAAAACCTCGTACAGCGGCAAGCTGATCTTTTATGGTAGAATAATCCTCTTTTAAATTTAATTTTTTCAACCTGTTGCCGATAGTTAAAGAGAGGTGTACGATTGGCATCTAACTTTTTTCCACTTTTCAGGTAAAAAAAATATTTAAGTTATTTGCCGTCAATACCGATCGGTTATCTGGAGGCAATATATTTTGATCACTACGTATCAAATAAGAAATGTGCTCAGAGTATACGGCAATCAGCTTAAGAAAAAAGCCATGATTGCCAGTGAAAGCACACAAGTAACGAAAAAGTCTATTGATATCATAAACATATCGGGTGAGGCTCGTCAAAAAGATGTGCTCAGAAAGATGACCGATAAGCTTGTGACTCAATTCACCAGGGCAGATATACCGGTAACAGAGGAATAACTTGCTTTTATTTAATAACAAATCAGTTTTAAGGTCTTAAAGGGGGGCTAAAAATGAAGATAAATGAAATATCAAATAAAACTAATCAGATAGGGAACCTTGAGACCCAACAAGCCAGACTGAAAGAAACAGGTAATGTTAACAGCCAGGCAGCTGAAAGGGAATTTCAGAAGGATACCAAGGTTGAGATTTCAAAAACATCAGTCGAATTCAGCAAGGCCGCTGAAAAAATGGAAAATATCCCGGAAGAACGGGCTGAAAAGATTGAAACCCTTAAAATGATGATAAAAAATGATAAATATAATGTGGACTCAAAAAAGATAGCTGAGAAGGTACTGGAAGATTCCATTTCAAATATTATATAGATAGATAAAAACACACCATCTGGTAAAAATTTTTCCAGGTGGTGTATTCATTTTTCTTTGCATTTGAACCATTTTTTCTCTAATCATCCTACATCCGAATTACCTTCATATGTATGTAATTCAAAATACTTGACAAACAGGTGTTCTGATATATACTGCACTTCTTAATTTTTTGCCGAAGACCCGGGTGTAATTTTTTTAATATAACCCTGTGTTTTTACTTGAGAAAGCAATTAATAAGCTAGATGATAATCGATCTTAGATCAATTCCCGGAGAAGGGAGTAAAATATTTAAACTTACCCTCGGCAGGGAGTGGTGGTCCACTGATAAAAGTTATGATCAGGTAGAGGCAATCGAGTCCCCTATAAATGTTAAAATAGAGATTTACAGGGTTGGGCAAAAATATGTTCTTAACGGTGTCTTTAAAGGAGTCTTGCGTGTAATTTGCGACAGATGTCTTGATACTTACTGTCAGAAAATTGAATCTGATTTTAGCTCCTTTTTGATCCCGGAACCGGAGGATATGGAAAAGATTGAGATGGAGTTGTTGGAGGATGACATGGAGGTTGTTTTTATCCGGGATGAAGAAATAAACCTCTATGATATTATTAGAGAACAACTATATCTTTCTTTACCAATAAAATGTTTATGTAGTAATAATTGTCTTGGATTGTGCGCCAAATGCGGATGTAATCTCAATAAAAATACCTGTCAGTGCACGACAGATCAGGGACATCCTGGTTTTGCGATACTTGATAAATTAAAAAACTAAAAGGAGTAAAATAAATAAATGGCGGTACCAAAAAAGAGAAAATCAAAATCAAAAAGGGATATGCGAAGAGCCCACGATCATATTAAAATGCCCAATGTATCTTCTTGTCCCCAGTGCCATGAACCTGTATTATCTCATCATGTCTGTGAGAATTGTGGCACATACAAGGAAAAAACAATAATAGAGAATAAAGAAGAGTTATAGAATGATAATTGCCGTGGATGCCATGGGAGGGGATAATGCTCCTGAAGTGGTCGTTCATGGGGCTGTTCAGGCTTCAGAAGAACTTAATTGCAATATCATTCTTGTTGGAGATTCAGCTACTATTTCCCAACACCTTGAAAAAGGCATTAAAAAGGAAATGGTAAAAGTGCATCAATGCTGTCAGGTAGTGGGTATGGATGAGCCCCCCATCAAAGCATATAAAGAGAAAAAAGACTCATCCATACGTGTGGCTTTTGATCTTTTAAAGACCGGTGAGGCAGATGCTGTTGTAAGTGCCGGAAATTCCGGTGCAACTATGGTCGCAGGGATATTGGCCTCAGGGAAGCTGGAAGGTGTAGATAGACCAGCCCTGGCTTGTATATTACCGGGCGACATGGGTGACGTAATAGTTATTGATGTGGGAGGTAATGTTGATTGCCGGCCTGTCCATCTATATCAATTCGGCATTATGGCCGAAGCATTTGCTGTTTCCTGTCTGGGAATCAGAAAGCCTAAAATCGGGCTTTTAAATATAGGAGAGGAGCCAGCAAAAGGGAACGACCTGGTAAAGGCGGCTTATAACCTTTTTAAGAGCAGCCCCGTAAACTTTTATGGGAATATCGAAGGCAGGGACATATTAAGCGGAAAAGTTCAGATTGTTGTCTGTGACGGGTTTGTAGGAAACGTTGTTCTGAAGCTTTCAGAGGGGCTGGCTGAATCCATTGCTGCCAGATTCATCAGTGGATTGACGAATGCAGCCGCAGACAATTTAACAAAGGACTTTATCAAGGGGTTCAATGAAAGTCTTGATTATGCACAATATGGAGGCGCCCCTATACTTGGGATTAATGGTGTCTGCATCGTTTGCCATGGGCAATCTTCCGGAAGAGCCATTAAAAATGCCATTAAAATGGCATATAGTTACGTTGAGAATAATACAGGAGAAAAACTCTTGAACAGCCTTAAGTATTGCAGTCATATGTAAAACAGGGCATTTTAAATAGTATTTAATGTGGAGAAAAAATGGATAGTTCACAAAGAGTGGTCGTCATCACAGGGGGCTCAAAGGGCATAGGCAGGTCAATAGCCATGAAATTTGCCGAAGAAAATACTATTATTATCATTGTTCATTATGACCCTGATGAAACAGCCTCTGACATAACACTTTCTATCTTAAAGGAAAAGGGCATAAAGTGTGAAAGTTTCAAGGTTGACGTTTCATCCAAATCCGGTGTAGAAACTTTTTTTGAAAATTTAATTAAGACATACGGAAGGGTGGATGTCCTTATTAATAACGCTGGAATAACCAGGGATTCCCTGTTGATGAGAATGTCTGAAAAAGACTGGGATATAGTATTAAATATCAATCTGAAAAGCATTTTTAATTGCACACAGACTATAATAAGATCAATGATGAAGAACAGAAAAGGTTCAATTGTTAATATAGCCTCAGTTTCTGGCCAGATAGGTGTAGCCGGACAGGCAAATTACTCTGCTTCAAAGGCCGGCATCATGGGTTTTACAAAAGCTGTTGCAAGAGAGGTTGCACCCAGAGGTATAACAGTTAACGCGGTTGCTCCTGGTTTTATCAAGACTGAAATGACAGATGCATTACCAGAAAAGGTGGTCGATTCATACCTTCAGCAGATACCGCTGGGAAGATTAGGTACCACTCAGGATGTCGCTGAAACTGTCTACTGGCTCTGTTCTGAGTCTGCGTCTTATATAACAGGGCAAATTATTCATGTAAATGGCGGCCTGTATATGTAGGCCGAAAAATTATGTTGTTTTTTATGGTGTTTATTTTCAAAAATATTAAGGAGGAATAGGTTAATGTCGAATATCGAAGAAAAGATCAGAAATATTATTTGTGAGCAGTTGGATGTTGCTGAGAAAGATGTAGTTCTTACCGCTTCATTCGTGGATGATCTTGGTGCAGATTCTCTTGATCAGGTTGAGTTGATAATGGCTATGGAAGAGGAGTTTGATGTATCAATACCTGATGAGGACGCAGAAAAAATTACTACAGTAAAGGATGCTGTGGAATATATTAAAAAGGCAATGGCTTAATCTCAGAGCATATATCAGGTGATTGGGAAGATATAGGGGTTTATTGGTATGAAAAGAAGGGTTGTAATTACCGGTCTTGGGATGGTTACCCCTTTAGGAACGGGGGTAGAGAAGAACTGGGAAGCAATATGTTCCGGAAAATCGGTTATTGGTCCGGTAACAAAATTTGACGCCTCTGAGTTTAAATCCAAAATAGCTGCCGAAGTAACTGATTTTAACGCATCCGATTTTATAGACAAACAGCAGTTAAGAAGATTTGATATCTTTATGCATTATGGCCTTGCATCGGCCAGAATGGCAATGGAAGATTCAGGCCTTAAAATCAATGCCGATAACTGCCACAGAGTCGGATGTTTAACCGGTTCGGGTCTTGGCGGGTTGTCAATGATCGAAAGTTATCATCAGATCCTATTGGAAAAAGGCCCTGGAAGAGTGAGTCCTTTTTTTATACCCGGTATAATTCCCAACATGCTGCCAGGTCAAATCGCCATAGAATATGGTGCGCAGGGGCCTAATTCTTCCATTGAAACTGCCTGTGCTGCAAGTACCCATGCAGTAGGTGAATCCTTCAGACTCGTACAGGATGATGCAGCTGATGCTATGATAACAGGAGGTGCAGAGGCTGTTATTACCCCTCTGGCCTTTGCCGGGTTTTGTTCAATGAAGGCACTGTCTACAAGAAATGATGACCCTCAAAAGGCTTCCCGTCCCTTTGATAAAGACAGGGATGGATTTGTAATGGGGGAAGGTTCAGGTATCCTCATTATTGAGGAACTTAACCATGCCCTTGAGCGGGGTGCTCATATTTATGCTGAGATAGCCGGATACGGTCTTTCAGGTGATGCCTATCATGTTTCGGCGCCCCATCCCGAAGGAGATGGGGCTGTGAGCTGCATGGCTATGGCAATTAAATCTGCCGGATTAAAACCTGAGGACATTGATTACATAAATGCACATGGGACATCAACACAGTTGAACGACATGTCCGAAACCAAGGCTATTAAAAAACTGTTTGGCGAACATGCATATAAACTTGCAATCAGTTCTACCAAATCCATGACAGGGCATCTTTTGGGAGGAACAGGCGGGGTTGAAGCGATCTATTCTGCATTGACTATTAAAAATGGGATTATTCCGCCTACAGTGAATTATGAGACCCCGGACCCTGTTTGTGATCTTGACTATGTTCCAAATAAAGCAAGGAAAGCCAGCGTAAAGGTGGCTATGTCCAACTCATTCGGTTTTGGCGGTACGAATGCATCCTTACTTTTTAAGGCTTATGAACCATAAAATCTATCGGGAAATTATGTAAAAAGGGTTTTTATGAAAATCATAATTGGTTCAGATCATGCCGGATTTGATTTAAAGGAAAAATATAAAAAGCTTCTTTCGGGTGAATTTGGATATGATGTTAATGATGCAGGAGCCTATAACGCTGATTCTGTCGATTATCCTGATATCGCAAAAAAGGTTGCAAATGCTGTTTCAACCGGCGAATTTGAAAAAGGGATACTTATATGCGGATCGGGTATTGGTATGTCAATAGCTGCAAACCGGTTTAAAGGAGTTAATGCGGCCCTGTGTCATAATGTTTATACAGCTGAAATGAGTCGAAAACATAACAATGCAAATATTCTGGTTGTTGGAGCCAGAGTAATAGGAGATGGCTTGGCGCTCGAAATGCTCAGGGTTTTCCTTAAAACAGGGTTCGAAGGCGGAAGACATAAAATGCGTTTAGATAAAATAGATTGTTGAGGTGATGTTGTTGATTGATAAAAGACTTTCTCAAATAGATCCGGAGGTCGCAGAGGCGATAAAGAGGGAAATTAAACGGGAACAGGACTGTCTTGTTCTCATAGCTTCCGAGAATTATGCATCAAGGGCTGTAATCGAGGCACAGTATAATGTAATGACTAACAAATACGCAGAAGGTTACCCCGGAGCAAGATATTATGGCGGCTGTGAAAACGTAGACACTGTTGAGAATCTGGCTATTAAAAGGGCTCAGAAGCTGTTTAACGCCGAATATGTAAATGTCCAGCCTCATGCCGGTTCACAGGCAAATATGGCCGTTTATTTTTCAGTTTTAAAGCCAGGGGATACCATACTTGGAATGAGCCTCTCCCATGGCGGTCATCTTACCCATGGCAGTAAGGCAAGTTTTTCCGGGAACATTTTTCAATCCTATTCCTATGGTCTTGACCTGGAAACACAGACCATCGATTTTAGTCAGGTTTATGACCTTGCAAAGAAACACCTGCCAAAAATGATTGTAGTAGGGGCAAGCGCATACCCCAGAAAAATCGATTTTACGAGATTCAGAGAGATAGCAGATGAAATAGGGGCATACCTCATGGTGGATATTGCCCATATTGCCGGATTGATAGCAGCAGGGCAGCACCCCTCCCCGGTAGGTAAGGCAGATTTTGTTACATCAACAACCCATAAAACCCTTCGTGGCCCCAGAGGCGGTTTTATCCTTTCTTCAAA
>CAZSZQ010000029.1:0-16124 GCA_964610475.1 uncultured Desulfatiglans sp. | reverse complement strand
GTGACTACCCGTGGTTTCAAAGAAAACGAGATCAGAATTGTTGCCGGACTCATAAAAGATGTTCTGGAAAATATCAATGACGTGAAAATCAAGGAAGATACAAGAGTTAAAGTAACCGCTTTATGTGAAAAATTCCCTATTTATGAATATCTCAATTGAATCAGATTTTGATAGCAAGGCAAATAAATTGTCACGACCGACCTGGCCCGAATATTTCATGGCAATTACGGAGCTTGTTGCCAGAAGATCAACATGTCTGAGGCGGCATGTTGGCGCAATACTGGTAAAAGACAAGAGAATTCTGGCTTCCGGATATAATGGTGCCCCTTCAGGCCTTAGACATTGTGAGGAAGCAGGCTGCCTCAGGGTTGATTCGGCAATACCTTCAGGTCAAAGACATGAATTGTGCAGGGGGCTTCATGCGGAACAGAATCTGATTATACAGGCCGCTTATCATGGCATATCAATAAATGGATCAGTTCTTTATTGTACAAATAAACCGTGTGTGATATGTACTAAAATGATAATAAATGCAGGTATCAGGAAGATATTTTATGCTGAGGGTTATGATGATCCATTATCGGATCAGATGCTGGCAGAAGCTAATCTCGAAATCGAAAGGTTGAGTATATGAAATGCCCCTATTGCTCAAAAATTGAAAATAAGGTTATAGATTCAAGGTTAAGCAAAGATAGCCGTACCATAAGGAGACGAAGGGAGTGTCTCGACTGTAACAGGCGTTTTACTACCTACGAAAGACTTGAAGAAATTCTGCCAATGATCATAAAAAAGGATGGCAGGAGAGAGCCTTTCAACCGGGAAAAGATTATAGCAGGTATAAAAAAATCCTGTCAAAAACGGCCTGTAAGTATAACCAGAATAGAAGATTTTGTTGATTCGCTGGAAGTGTATTTTCAGGAACTTGGCAAAAAAGAGGTAGAGAGCAAAGAGGTCGGGGAAAGGGTCATAAGCAGCCTTAAGGACTGGGATGAGGTAGCATATGTCCGTTTCGCATCCGTATACAGGCAGTTCAAGGATATTAACGAATTCATGGCAGAACTCGAGGATATCCTTAAAGCCAGAAAAGAAGGAGGAAATAAATAGCGCACCTGTCCTGCTTCTTTTTTTCAGATACTACCTGTCGTTCTCATGATGATTAACCCCTTTCTCAGAAGAAAACAGTTGAGAGATAACGATATTAAATATATGAAAAAAGCCCTGCGGATGGCATCCAGGGGGGTGGGAAAAACTTCTCCAAATCCTGCTGTTGGTGCTGTGATAGTAAGAGATAATAAAATTATTGCCTCCGGATATCACAAAAAGGCAGGGGCAAATCACGCTGAAGTGGATGCCCTTTCCAACCTCAAAACAAAGATAACATCGCGTGACATAATGTATGTCACCCTTGAACCATGTAACCACCAGGGCAAAACACCCCCATGCACAAGAGCGATAATCGAGAGTGGAATAAAAACTGTTGTTACCGGAATGAAGGATCCGAATCCTAATGTAAAGGGTGGAGGAATCGATTATTTAAGTTCAAGAGGCATCAGTGTAAAAACGGGTGTTCTGGAGGATGAATGTAAAAAGTTTCTGGAATCGTTCAGTAAGTATGTAACCACCGGCAGACCTTTCGTAACAGCCAAATCAGCACTCACGCTTGACGGATACTCGGCAACTTCAACCGGTCACTCAGCATGGGTTACCGGAGAAGAGGCAAGGCAATATGTTCACCGGCTGAGATCGGAAACAGATGCTGTGATGGTGGGGATAGGAACAGTACTGGCTGATGATCCCCAGCTTACATCAAGACTGAGGCGTGGAAATGGTCGCAATCCGCATAAAATTATAGTTGATACCCATCTCAGAATACCACGTCATGCCAGGCTGCTGAATGATGGTTCAAAGGCTTTAACATTTATTATTACAGGTGAAAGTGTCAATAAACAGCTGGTAAAACAAATTGAAAAGGGTAATATCTCTGTAATAAAATGCCCCATAAAGGATGATCATGTCGACCTTACCGCAATGATGGACATCCTTGGGGAAAAATCCATAACATCGATTTTGTTCGAAGGCGGAGCGAAGATGATGGGATCCATGCTTAGAGAAAGACTGATAGATAAATTCCTTATATTCAAGGCCCCGAGACTGTTAGGAGGAAATGATGGTGTTCCGATGGTAATTGGAAAGGGACCTTCGCATATGAGTGATTTGCTCAGCCTGAAAGATATAATTGTAAAGAAATATGGTGAAGATGTGTTAATCTCGGGTTACCCGGTTTATTAAACACAAAGGGATGACAGATGTTTACAGGGCTTATTGAAGGCATTGGGGAAATCAGGGACGCCAGACTTACCGGCGGGGGGGATATGACTATTTCAATTATACCCCTGTTTGACATGTCAGACTGCAGTACAGGCGACAGTGTTGCAGTTAACGGTGTTTGCCTTACCGTTACTGAAATGCATAATGGTCTTATAATGATGTATGCCTCCGGAGAGACAACATCCAGAACAACCATCGGTTCACTGAGCAGGGGATCGGAAGTTAACCTTGAGAGGGCATTGCGCCTTTCTGACAGGCTTGGAGGTCACATTCTTTCCGGACATGTTGATGGCATAGGGAAAATAACAGAAAAAAGGCAGATAAGGAAATCATGGCTTATCGGTGTTGCAATTGATGAAAAGTTATCCAGATACACAATTGAAAAGGGGTCAATTGCCATCGATGGAATAAGCCTTACTATTAATGTTTGTCAAAAAGGTTATTTTGAGGTTAATATCATTCCGGAAACAGGGGCTTCGACAACATTGTTGAAGAAAAAAGCGGGTGATCCTGTTAACATAGAAACCGATTTGATAGCAAAGTATATTGAAAAATTATTTATGAAGGAGAAAACTGCAGAAAACAACAATACTTCTTCATCCATAAACATGGAGATGCTGGAGCATTACGGTTTTGGCAGCAAGATTAAATGACTATATCAAAAATAGAAGATGTTTTAGAAGACTTAAGAAACGGTAAAATGATAATACTTGTGGATGATGAAGACAGGGAGAATGAGGGTGATCTGACTTTGGCTGCTGAAAAGGTTACCCCTGAAGCAATAAATTTTATGGCAAAATACGGCAGGGGTCTTATTTGTCTGTCCCTTGAACCCAAAATTGTTGAACAGCTTAATCTTCCTCTTATGGTTGATATTAACAAGTCCGCTTTCAAAACAGCCTTCACTGTCTCCATCGAGGCTAGAGAGGGCGTGACCACAGGCATATCAGCACATGACAGGGCAAAAACCATACTTACTGCTATCAGAGACGATGCCAAACCGGATGACCTGGTTCAGCCAGGTCATATCTTTCCCCTGAGGGCAAGGAAGGGGGGGGTTCTCTTCCGGACAGGTCAGACAGAAGGCTCTGTGGATTTGGCGCGGCTGGCAGGCCTTAAACCGGCAGGAGTGATATGTGAAATAATGAATGATGACGGTACAATGGCCCGTATGCCCGATCTTATAGAATTTGCTGAAAAGCATAATCTCAAGATAGCTACGGTTGCTGATATCATAGCCTACAGGATGAGAAATGAATCATTTGTACATATTATAGCCGAAACAGTACTGCCCACTCCATTTGGAGAATTTAAAGCCTATGGTTTTATAAATGATATTGATGATAACGAGCATCTCGCTCTGGTAAAGGGGGATATCGATCCTGATAAGGAAATACTAGTAAGAGTGCATTCCCAGTGCCTGACCGGCGATGTGTTCGGCTCCTACAGGTGCGACTGTGGCAATCAGCTTGAAAAGGCTATGCAGATGATTCGGGATGAAGGCTTTGGAGTTATTCTTTATCTCCAGCAGGAAGGGAGAGGAATTGGTCTTGCAAACAAATTAAGGGCTTATGCCCTTCAGGATAATGGGCGTGATACTGTCGAAGCCAATGAAGAACTGGGTTTTCGAGCTGATCTTCGCGATTACGGTGTCGGAGCCCAGATGCTTGCTGCCCTTGGTGTAAAAAAAATGAGGATGATGACCAATAATCCTAAAAAAATAAAAGGCATCGAAGGATATGGTCTTGTTGTGACAAGCAGAGTTCCTATTGAATGCGAACCCAAACCTGAAAATATGAAATACCTTTTAACCAAGTGCCAGAAGCTCGGGCATATGATGAAGATAGGGAAAGATATAAAAATATTAGGAGGAGATAAAGATGCCAAAAGTAATTGAAGGTACAATATCAGCCGAAGATTTTAAGTTTGCGATAATCGTAAGCAGGTTCAACGATTTCATCAGCTCCAAGCTTGTTGAAGGGGCTATGGATGCCCTTAAAAGACACGGCGCAAATGAAAATAATGTGACCCTTGTAAAGGTGCCTGGCGCCTTTGAGATACCGATCGCTGCAAAAAAACTCGCTGAAAAGGGTGAATTCGATGCAATAATATGTCTGGGTGCTGTAATAAGAGGCGCAACTCCCCATTTTGATTATGTCGCATCTGAAGTTGCAAAAGGCATTGCACTGGTATCTCTTGAAAGTAGCGTCCCCGTAACCTTTGGGGTACTGACGACTGATAACATCGAACAGGCAATTGAAAGGGCAGGCTCCAAGTCAGGCAACAAGGGGTGGGATGCTGCAATGGCTGCGATGGAGATGGCGAGCCTTTTTAAATCTTTGAAATAGTAATAACCAGCAAGTGTATTATGAAGATAACAGGTAATGGGAAATAGAAGAAAAGCCCGGGAACTGGTTACGCAGATCCTTTTTTATATTGAGTACAATCCTGGAAATCCAAATAATAGTTTTGAGATGATCTGCGATAATTTTAATGCGCCAAAATCTCTCAGGGCCTTTGCAAAAGAACTGGTTCTGGGTGTGTGTGAAAATAAAAGCCACATCGATAATCTTATAAAAGAGGCTTCCATAAACTGGCGACTGGAAAGAATGTCCAGGGTTGACAGAAGTATTTTAAGGCTCAGTGTATATGAATTGTTCTTTATGGAGAATATACCCCATAAGGTATCAATTGATGAGGCGGTGGAGCTGGGGAAAAAGTATGGGACAGAGGAATCAGGCGCTTTTATAAATGGTGTGCTGGATAATATTTATATGGCTTACATCAAGGATAAAAACCGGGAAAAATAAAAAATGCGGTTTGATTTGAGGTTCACAACTCGGCCTATTGAAGAGATCTGGTGTCAGGCAGTGGTCACGCTCTCGTATAAAATCCAGGATAGAATATCGGAACACCTTGATCGTATCGATAAAAAGATGGGCGGCAGTATCAGAAAGATTATTCAATCAGGTATATGGTCCGGTGAGTGCGGTGAAAAGCTGTTATTTGCAACAAAAAATTCCATCAGAGCTGATAAATTGCTGATCTACGGCCTGGGCAATGAGACTGTTTATTCTATTGATATCCTGAAAAGAGAGATAACAAATTTGGGTAATGTTTTGGATAAAATGAACATAAATGAATTCGGGTTTTTTCTCCCCCAAATATCTGAAGTTGAATCAGAGTATATAATCTACATTGAAACCGCAATAAAACATCTTACCAAGGTATTTATTGATAAATATAAAGATGATTCTGAATATACGGTAAAGATCTTTATATCCTTGGGGAATAGGTATATTGAATCAACAGTACAACTTAACGATAGTTTAAGACGTTTTTTTCCCCCTTATTCAGATTTCTCCATTATACCTGATAGAGGGAACATCAATAACGAAGTCGTTTTAAAACCGGCAGAATAAATATTGTAGAAATGAAAGGCAAAGAAGGATTGTGAAATACAGCCCAAAAACAATAGAAAAGAAATGGCAGGAATACTGGGACAATAAAAAACTTTTTGAAGTAAAGGAACTCCCGGATAAGGAAAAATACTATCTTCTAGAAATGTTCCCATACCCATCCGGCAAGATACATATGGGGCATGTAAGGAACTACACAATAGGTGATGTTGTAGCAAGGTATAAAAGGATGACCGGCAAGAATGTACTTCATCCAATGGGCTGGGACGCCTTTGGTTTGCCTGCTGAAAACGCTGCCATCGATAACAACACCCACCCTGCAAGTTGGACATTTTCCAATATCGACAATATGAAAATCCAGCTCAAAATGATGGGCTTCAGCTATGACTGGAAGCGTGAGATTGCCACATGTACTCCTGAATACTACAGGTGGGAGCAGCTTATTTTTATCAGGATGTTTGAAAAGGGGCTTGCCTATAAAAAAAGGACTCATGTCAACTGGTGCGAGAGCTGTCAGACTGTGCTCGCAAAGGAGCAGGTGGAAAACGGCTGCTGCTGGCGTCATACAAATAAAGAGGTTACCATCAGGGAGATGGACAGCTGGTATTTTAAGCTCACTGACTATGCAGAAGATATCTTACAGAAATGTGATGATCTGAGCGGATGGCCTGAAAGGGTCATCGCTATGCAAAAAAACTGGATAGGAAAAAGTCATGGCGCAATAATCAGATTTCCTCTGGCTGACTCCGATCAGGTCATTGAAGTTTTCACTACCAGACCTGATACCGTTTTTGGTGTAACATTTATGTGTTTTGCACCCGAACACCTCATGCTTAAAGATATGATCAGAGGAATAGCACAGGAAAAGGAAGTCCTTGATTTTATAAACCGTACCATGAAGGTGGCAGGTTTTATCAGGACTGCTGATTTTACTGAAAAGGAGGGCGTCTTTACAGGCAGATATGCCCTGAACCCCTTTACAAATGAAAAAATACCGATCTTTGTGGCAAATTTTGTTCTTTCTGACTATGGAACAGGGGCCATCATGTCTGTACCTGCCCATGATCAGAGGGATTTTGAATTTGCTCAAAAATACGGCCTCAAAAGGAAGGTCGTTATAACCCCTTCTGGAATAGAGCTTGATGCCGAAACAATGACCGGGGCTTATGTCGGGCAAGGAGTTCTGGTAAATTCAGCTCCTTTTAATGGGATACAAAATCTGAAGGCCATTTCTGATATAACCCGATATCTTGAGTTAAAGGGTATGGGTAATCAAACAACCAATTTCAGGATCAGGGACTGGAATATTTCACGCCAGAGATACTGGGGAGCTCCCATCCCGATAATATATTGTGATAAGTGCGGCACTGTTCCTGTTGATGAAAAGGATTTGCCTGTTGTGCTCCCTCTTAACAAAGAGCTGAGACCGGGAGGAGGTTCACCTCTGCCCTTTGAACCTGATTTTTACGAAACGACATGTCCGAATTGCAATGGTATAGCACGGCGTGAAACCGACACCATGGACACCTTTGTCGAATCATCCTGGTATTTTGCGAGGTATACAGATCCCAAAAATAAAAAGTCGCCCGCTGACATGAAAAATGTGAAATACTGGCTCCCGGTAGATCAATATATCGGAGGGATAGAACATGCTATACTGCATCTGCTCTATTCAAGATTTTTTACCCGTGTATTAAAAGATCTGGGATATCTTCATGTGGATGAGCCCTTTAAAAATCTCTTGACCCAGGGAATGGTTTGCAAGGAGACAGAAGAATGCCCAACACACGGTTACCTGTTCCCAAATGAAGTAGTGGATGACAGATGTATTAAATGCGGTTCTGAGGTTATAAGGGGCAGGAGCATGAAGATGTCCAAGTCAAAAAAGAATGTCGTTGACCCTGCCCAGCTTGTAGAAACCTATGGAGCTGACACGGTACGCATGTTCTGCCTGTTTGCATCACCGCCTGAACGTGATCTGGAATGGAGCGATCAGGGTGTGGAAGGTGCTTATAGATTCCTGAACAGGGTCTGGAGGCTTATAACAGATAATATCGATTTTTTAAAAAATGCTCCTTTAATTAACAATGACGAGGGGCTTGAAGACGACCTGAAGAACATAAACCGTAAAGTTCATGAAACCGTTAAAAAAGTAACAAATGACATAGAAGACAGATTCCATTTTAACACCGCAATAAGCGCGGTTATGGAACTTATCAACGATATTTATAAATACCTGAATGACGGCAAAGCCAAGGATGAAAAGGCCTGGTCGGTTATAATGAATGCTGCTGAAAAGACTATACTCCTGCTGTCTCCGGTTGTTCCCCATATATCTGAGGAACTGTGGAATATGCTTGGACATGAGGACTCACTTGTGGATGCACAATGGCCGTCATATCGTAAAGAGATCCTTGAGGTCGATAAAAAACTCCTTGTTATCCAGGTTAATGGAAAGGTAAGAAGCAGGATTGAGATACCGGCATATTTTTCAAATAAGGAAATTGAGAAAGAGGCGGTTAATGATGAGAAAATAAAAAGTTTTATCGGTGATAAACAGATCAAAAAAGTTATCGTTGTTCAGCAGAAACTTGTTAATATAGTAATTTAGGATAGGAGATAATGACTCTGACAGGGCATTTATTCAGCTTGCTTTTAATATTATCCGTTTTAATTTCCGGATGCGGATATCATTTCAGGGCTGACGGAACCCCGGTTGGCATTGATATTAAAAGCATAGCTATACCTGTGATCGAAAGCACATCAGCAGAAAAGGGTTTTGAGGCAGATTTTACAGCTGTCTTAAGGAATGAATTTATCAGTCATGCCAGGATACCGCTTAAAGATAAAGCTCAGGCCAGTATGATACTTCTGGTGCAGGTCCATGAGGTGATTACCCAGCCGTTAACATATGATTCCAGCCGGAGAGCCGTTTCCGGCAAAACTGTAATGGATGAGACAACGAGCTATAGGCGACTTATAGTGCGTCTCAATGCAAGTCTTACAGACAGTTCAGACGGGAAAACAGTATGGAACGATAGTCTAATGACAGAAGAGGCAAGTTTTGCTGTAACCCCTGACCCGCTTGTAAACAGGAAAAACCAGAGAGAGGCATTACTTAAAATCGCCAGGCTCCTTTCTGAAAAAATATTCAACAGGACCGTGGAAAGATTTTAATGGCCGGAGATCTTCAACCAGAGGATGTACTAAAGGCGCTGGAAAAGGGAAAGCTCGCCCCTTTTTATCTGTTTTACGGTTCCAATGAATTTATTGTCGAGAGAACCCTGGAAAAAATCCGGGGTAATTTTATACCGGAAAACGCAAGGGATTTTAATATGGAGATATGTTATGGCGGGGAGAACAGCCCTTTCGATGTAATAAACAGGGCACAGACAATCCCTTTCCTGGCATCAAATCGACTGATAATCTTACGTAGAACAGACTCCTATAAGGCAGAACAACTCAATAAATTTATTCCATATCTTGAAAAACCAGCGGGTTTTACCTGTCTAATTTTTTTAACCGAAAAAACGGATTTTACAAAAAAATTTTATAAGGCAATCAGGACAGCAGGATTTGCTGTCAACTTCGGCGAGTTGAAGATTCATCAGATTATACCGTGGATACAAAATACAGCCCGCGAACTTGGTCTTAACATTGACAGAAGCGGATGTGCCTTTCTTCAGGAGGTTTCTGGTAACAGTCTTCGGGATATTTTTTCAGAGCTTGAAAAACTGAAACTAAGTTATGGCGACAGAAAGATAGGCGAAAAGGAAGTAAGAGAACTTGCGGTCAACAGCAGGATCTATTCCGTTTTTGAACTTATGGATACGCTCTCGGAAAAAAAAATTGATCAGACACTTTCTGTTTTATCAAGGTTTCTGGATGAGGAGGATAAAAAAAATGCGCCTCTTCAGATCATTGGTATGCTGAACCGGCAGATTGGGCTGTTATGGCAGGTAAAAACATTGGCTGCAAATGGTATGGGAGTCAGCGGGATAGCATCAGAGTTGGGAATATCTCCCTTTTCAGCACAGAATTTCTTTAAGCAATGTAAAAGATGGAGACCTGAAGAGCTTGAAAGAGGTATTGCATTACTTTATGAAACAGACAGGCTGCTCAAGTCCGGTTCAAGACCAAAACCTGTACTTGAGAACCTGTTTCTGTCTCTATGCAAATAAAAATCAGGATGCCGAAATCTGGTTAATCTGACGTGCGAGACGGGATATCTTACGGGAGGCCTTTTTCTTATGAAACACACCTTTAGATGCGCTTTTCTGGATTATGATAGTGGCTTTTTTAAGTTTTTCAACGGCCTTTTCCTTATTGTTTTCTGTAACAGCTTCCTGTACCTCTTTTACTATATTTTTGGATCGGGTTTTATAACCCGTATTCCTGAGTTTTTTAACTTCACTCTGTTTTGCCCTTTTGAGAGCTGATTTATGATTTGCCAAATTAAACACTCCTGTTGTTAAGATTTTAAACTTTCTTTATTAATTTAATAGATTAATGCTGTCAAGATAAAAATGGATATAAATAAATCTTCAAAAAATACAGATAACCGGGAAAAAGGTAACCTCGGCAGGGCTGCAGGGGTTGTCTCCTTTTATACCCTTCTGAGTAGAATACTGGGCCTTATAAGGGATATGGTGATTGCATCATTTTTTGGTGCAACAATAGCGGCCGATGCGTTTGTCGTTGCCTTCAAGATACCCAATATGCTGCGCAGGTTTACTGCCGAAGGGAACATGACCATTGCCTTTATCCCTGTTTTTACCGAATATCTTAAAACAAGAACAAAGGATGAGGCATTTGAATTAGCCAGGGTCATATTGACCATTCTTTCGATTATTCTTGTAGTAATTACCCTGACAGGCATCATGCTTTCACCCTGGATAGTAAGGCTCATTGCCTTCGGTTTTGGGAGTGAAGGGCCAAAATATGAGCTTACTGTTCTACTCACCCGGATTACATTTCCATATATCCTTCTTGTGAGTCTGGTTGCATTTTTTATGGGGGTTTTAAACAGTCTTAAACATTTTGCCGCCCCCGCTGCCGCTCCGATTTTCCTTAACCTGGGTATTATAGGTGCTACCTATCTGATCTCACCGCATCTTCCTGAGCCGGTAGTAGGTGCTGCCATAGGGGTTCTGATAGGGGGTTTGATGCAGATAGCCCTTCAACTTCCATGGATATATAAATATGGTATCACACTTAAACCTTTATGGAAGCCGGGTCATCCTGCTGTAAAAAGGATAGGTCTCCTTATCCTTCCGGCCCTGTTCGGGTCGGCTGTTTATCAGATCAACCAACTAACAGGAACTTTGCTTGCCTCATATCTTCCCGGCGGGAGCATTGCATGGCTCTATTATGCAGACAGGCTGGTTGAGCTGCCTCTTGGCGTATTTGCAATTGCGATAAGTACAGCAGCTCTTCCATCTCTTTCAAGACAGGCCGTTGAGAAAGATGAAACCGCATTTTTAGATACCATTAACCATGCCATTAAAATCACATTCTTTATAACTATCCCGTCCATTGTTGGTTTGATAGTATTAGGCAAACCCATAATTCAGCTTTTCTTTCAGAGGGGGGCATTTGATGCCCTTTCAAGGGACATGACTGCAATCGCTCTGACCTATTATGCAATCGGGTTATGGGCCTTTTCAGGGGTCAGGATTGTTGTGTCTGCTTATTATGCACTTCAGGACACTGTAACACCGGTAAAGGTGTCGTTTGTTACATTCCTCTCTTACCTTTTTTTGGGGTTGATACTCATGGTACCCCTTAAACATGGCGGCCTTGCTCTTGCCCTTACTCTTTCATCAGCTATTAATTTTATTCTGCTTATATTTTTTCTTAAAAAAAGAATGCCTGAGTGGAATCTTTCTCCTATGCTCCTTTCAGTCTTTAAAGTGTTTTCGGCATCCGTTTTAATGGGTGCCTGCCTGATTCTGCTTAATATGAAGCTTTTTGCAAATAACACAAATCCAGGCACTATAGCTCTTGTAATTCAGGTAGTAACCATGGTTATATCAGGATTATTTATATTTCTTTTTGCAGCATGGATATTCAGATGCAGGGAGCTTGGTATTTTTGCTAGTCTGTTGAAAATAAAGAGAGGATAGCGGCGATTTGGAATAGTTATATATCTGGGTATTATATAGTAAAATAAAGGGGCACGCGGCAGCGTGCCCGACTGTTTGTGTGTTATTTAACTGAGGCAAGTATGGTCTTTCCGAATTCCAGAAAATCGGTTCTCTTCATAAAGTCATAATCATCCATACCCATTTCCTTCATCATTTTTCTATTTTCAGGTTCCATAAGATTTAATGTTATCCTGCCATTAAATGATTTTCCGGGTACACCTGTAACCCCGGCAATCTTTGCCAGATGGCCGTCAATGAGCTGTTTAACATTTTCAGGGCCTGTTGGCCGTTTCATGTTTCCCTGGACACAGAAGAATCCCCTAATTTTATCTTTAAGAATCTCTTTGTTTTTTGTCAGATACTCCTGCATTTCCTTTGATACTGCGTTGGATCTGATTGAACCTCCAACAACTATATGATCATATTTTGACGGGTCAGGGTTCTCCCTCACATCAAAAACATCTGCAATCCCGCCCATGCCTTCGGAAATCCATACCCCTGCGTCACGGCTTGAGCCGCACCATGTGCTGTATATAACAGCCCATTTTTTATCAGATTTTATGGGGTAGAACTGCAGCGCCATACTCGTGTCTGCTATTGCCATTGCACTCAGGCCAATTACTCCGGCTTTAATAAAATCACGTCTTTCCATTAATTCATCCTCCTTTTAGTAATTAATAATTCTAGTTTTCAGGTTTTTTAGGTGGTCCTCCCGGACCCTGTCTCCATTCCTCATTGAAAAGCGCCTTATGGGCATCCTTGAGGTTATCTATGATCTCAATATGCTGTGGGCATTTTTTCTCGCATTCTCCGCATTCAACACAATTTGCGGCATCCTGCCCGGGCCCCATCATTGTATTATACATGATGACAGGCATCTCATCTTTAAACATCACAACATCATTATAAAGGGAAAATATCATAGGTATATTTACCCCGTTAGGGCAGGGCATGCAGTAATTGCAGCCTGTACAGTCCACCGCCATGAGTTCCTTGTATGTTGAAACTACTTTGTTAATTATTCCCAGTTCTTTTTTAGTAAGGCTGTTTGGTTTAAAGGCATCTGCAATACTTATATTTTCCTTAAGCTGTTCCATTGCAGTCATGCCGCTTAATATTACAGATACCTCAGGATGATTGGCTACCCATCTGAGCCCCCATTCAGCCGGGCTGCGTTTTACATCAGTAGAATCCCATATCTTTTGAACTGCATCAGGTATCCTCCGTGTAAATCTGCCGCCCCTTAAAGGCTCCATTACTATAACGCCAATACCCTTGGAGGCAGCATACTTAAGGCCTTCTTTGCCTGCCTGATAATTTTCATCAAAATAATTATACTGTATCTGGCATGCTGCCCAGGGGTAGGAGTCGATTATATCCTTGAACACATCTGTCTTGTCATGAAAGGAGAACCCTGCATACCTTACCCTGCCGTCCTTTTGCATCCTGTCCAGAAAATTAAAGACCTTTAAACTCTTGGCCTTTTCCCAGGTCTCTCTGGCGATGCCATGCAGGAGATAGAAGTCAAGGTGGTCTGTGCCGAGTTTTTTAAGCTGTTCATCCAGTATGCGGTCAAAATCATCATGTTTCTGGATCATCATTACAGGTGATTTGGTAGTAATAATAAGTTTATCCCTTTTACCCTTGATGGCCTTGCCGAGTATCAGTTCACTGTTCCCTGCATGATACATATAGGCAGAGTCAAAATAATTGATCCTGTTTTTAATGGCATAGTCCATCATTTCAAGGGCCTTTTCTTCATCCACGGCCCTCTGCCTTTCAATAAAATCCTTTGGAGGATTTTTCTGTTCGAGCATGGGTAACCGCATACATCCAAAGCCCAGAACCGATGCCTCACAATCTGTCTTGCCTATCTTTCTGTATAACATTTGATATCTCCCTGTTTAAGGTCAGTTGGTAAAAGTTAAAGAATGAGAACCGTTTTGTCAAATGAATTCAGTTTTCAACCCATTTCATCATATACTATTGTAAAAACAAAAAAAGCAAATTCATATCCGATAGATTTAAACCGGATTGATCTATTGAGATGATGACTATTACTTATGATCAGTCATACCTTACCCAAACTGCATTATCCTGACTCTTTTCAGGAAAGACAGGTCAAGTTAATACCTGAATCTTGCACCGGATATCGTAGTGAGGCGTAGAAAGCCTAGTGTTTAAAGGGTAGTTGGAAGAATTTTAATACGCAACCATATCACCTAAATGGTGAGGATTAAAATTTTGAAACGCCCTTTAAACATAAGGCGCTTCAAGCCGTAATAGATATTTGGTGCAAGATTCAGGTAATAACCCGATATACTTTTTACTGAAGTCTAAAACAGGAATGGTTAAATAAAAACATTAATGAGGAATTTAAAATATCTTGATTGGAATAGTAGGATTGCTTCGCTTAACCCGACCTGCATCCTTTGCATTTTAAGAAGTATAAACAGCAAATATTATTTTTTTAAAACCTGTCAGGTAATAACTATAATTTTTACAATTGTAATCAAATAGATTACAATTTCTGCAAATCAATCCGGAGCATAAAATGCAGCTTACAATAAGAATTCCTGATAAATATAAAAAAGAAATAGAACTTCTGTCAGAAAATCTGGGGCTTAAAAAGTCGGACATCGCACGCCTTGCATTGAGAAAGTTTATCGATGAAAAACTTACAAAGGAACATGAACCCCCTTACAATAAGGTTAAACATCTGATCGGGAAAGCTAAAAGCGGTATAAATGATCTGGGACAGAACCATCGGAAGTATATAATTGAAAAACTAAATATGGGCAATAGATGAACATTTTGCTGGATACAGGTCCATGGATTGCTCTAATTGATCGCAGTGAAACAAGGCATAATGAATGCAGGCAATGGCTTGAAAATTATAAAGGCGATATCTATTCAACTGCGATAAACCCTATAGAATTAGACCCGTTGAGAAACAGGAGACATGACCTAATGAACTCAAGGTATCAAATGCCTAACCCTTTTCATACTCCGCAACCCACGCAAGGTATTCCTTTATAATTTCTGGTCTGAATCAGGCAATACACATGACCTGTTTTCAAGTATCTCCACTGCGGATTCTTTTCCTGAAGCTCTAACATCAATTGACCTGCATATTCTTCCATCAACAAGTTCTATTATACGATCAGACCTTATAGCCACCTCCCTATCATGGGTCACCATTACAAGGGTGGTATTGTTTTCCCTGTTGATCTCTCTTAAAAGATCAAGCACCTTTGCCCCGGTTTCCCTGTCCAGATTACCGGTGGGCTCATCTGCAAATATCACCTTTGGCCTGTTGATCAGCGCCCTTGCTATTGAGACACGCTGCTGCTGGCCGCCTGATATCTGTGTTACATATTTATTTTTAATGTCGCTTAAGCCCACACGGTCTATAAGCCTGTTCGCCTCTTCTATCAAGGCTGGGCCAGGCCTTCCGCTTTTTATCCAGTGGGGCATGAGGATATTTTCAAAGACCGTAAACTCCGGCAGCAGGTGGTGAAACTGGAATACAAACCCTATGTTCTCGTTTCTGAATGAGGCAAGCTTATTGACGTTTATATCTGAAAATGACTGCCCGTCTATTACTATTTCTCCTGAAGTGGGCGGGTCGAGCAGGCCGAGACAGTTTAAAAGCGTGCTTTTCCCTGAACCGGATGGACCTATCAGGGCGGTGAATGTGTCCCTCTCTATGTAAAGCTCTATATTAAACAGGACATGGGTCTTGACTGTTGTGCCATAAACCTTGTTAAGCCTCTTTACCTGTATCATGTTATCAGCCATTTCTTATTACCTCAATGGGCGATAATCTTGATGCACGGCTTGCAGGAATGGCAGAGGCAAGTGTAGAGGCGATAACCGCAAGGACAACAGGGAGTATGATATAGGCGGTCTTTATCTCAAGGCCAAAGGCTATCATATCCCCCATTGCCCTGATAAAGAGTATTGATATGCCATAACCTATGCCGATCCCTGAGACTGACCCCGTTGCGCCCAGGATAAAACCCTGTACAACAAATATCTTGGCTGAACTTATGTCAGTAGCGCCAATAGCTTTAAGTATACCGAGCTGCCTCGATTTCTGGACAGCAGATATGGCAAGTACGCTCGCTATACCAAGGGATATGGAAAAAAGCACAAAGAACTGGATGGTATAGGATGATGAACTCTGGGATGAAAGGGCTGCCAGCATCTCCTTGTTTGTCTTCTGCCA